>JAZDPI010000185.1:0-15190 GCA_043797775.1 Candidatus Eiseniibacteriota bacterium | reverse complement strand
CAACAGTCATGTCCCATACTGAACAGTCGAATACACCTAGCGCAAAAGAGACTCCGCTTACCGGCAGGCACCGCGAGCTGGGCGCCAAACTCGTTGAGTTTGCGGGCTGGCTCATGCCGGTTCAGTACACGGGCCTTCTGGATGAGCACAAGGCCGTAAGGGAGGCGGTCGGGCTCTTTGACGTGTCTCACATGGGCGAGGTGTGGCTTAGTGGTCCCGGTGCGGTCGCCGCTGCTAACAGACTTGTGACCAACGAGGTCTCTTCTCTCAGGGAACGCCAGGTGCTCTACACGCCCATGTGCTACGAGAACGGGGGCATAGTGGACGACGTTCTTGTGTACAGGGTCGGAGACGACGTTCTTCTCGTGGTGAACGCCTCCAACATGGACAAAGACCAGGAATGGATACGCTCTCACGTGCCGGGCGGTGTCTCAGTTGAGAACCGCTCTCTCGATACGGTCCAGGTCGCGCTTCAAGGACCCAGGACTGAGGAAGTACTCAAGGCCGCCGGTTTGTCTGCGCTCATTCCGCTCAAGCACAACGAGCACGCTCGGGTGTCGGTTCGCGGGATGGACGTTCTCGCGTCTCGAACCGGATACACCGGCGAAGATGGCTTCGAGTTCTACCATGATGCAAAGGACGGCGGGAAGCTCTGGGATCTCCTCCTCGAAGCAGGGAAGCCCGCGGGAATCAAGCCCATCGGCCTCGGTGCCAGAGACACACTCAGGTTCGAGATGGGCTACTGCCTTTACGGCAACGAGATCGACGGCACGACCACGCCTCTGGAAGCGGGCCTGGGGTGGACCGTGAAGCTCGACAAATCGGATTTCATAGGAAGGGAGGCGCTGGTCGCTCAGAAGGCGGCCGGCCTCGGTCGCAGATTGGTCGGTCTCGAGATGCTCGATACGGCGATTCCGAGGAAGGGCTACCCGGTCGCCTCCCGCGGGCGGGAAGTGGGTCACGTTACCAGCGGGACTTTCTCGCCGTCTCTTGAGAAGGGCTTTGCCCTGGCTTACGTGAGGACGGAAGATGCGAAACCCGGCACGGAGTTGTTCGTGTCGATTCGCGGGAGAGAATCGCGGGCCGTCGTCACAACACTGCCCTTCTACAAGCGCGGAAGCAGGAAGTAGCGGTTGAGAAGTGGAAGGCAGCGGCTGAGAAGTAGAGAGTAGTACCTGAGAAATAGAAGATCGCACCTTTGAAAGTGAGGTATTCATGGTTCCGGAGAATCTGAAATACACAGACCAGCACGAGTGGGTTCTGGTCGAGGGCGACACGGCCACCATAGGCATCACCGACTACGCTCAGGGAGAGCTGGGTGACGTAGTGTACCTGGAGCTCCCCAGCGTCGGCGCATCGGTGCAGGCGCTCAAGCCCTTTGGCGTCATCGAGGCCGTGAAGACCGTGAGCGATCTCTACGCCCCCCTTTCGGGCCAAGTAAGCGCTGTCAACGAGAGCCTGACGTCGGACGCCGGCGTGGTCAACAAGAGCCCGTACGGCGACGGTTGGATGATAAAGATCAAGATGTCCAGTCCGGGAGAGCTCGACGCACTTCTGAGTCCCGCGGCGTACAAGAAGCTCATAGGGAAGGAATAGCTATGGGAAGCTGTGCCGAGCGTTCGAGGCGGGAGGCCGCGGCACTGCCTCCCGAGAGAACGCAGTCAGAACTACCACTGACGCGACACCGCAGGAAGCACCACTGATGGGAAGCTACATCGGGCGCAGCGAAGCTGAGAGAGCGGAGATGCTCCGCGCGACTGGAGCGCGCAGCATCGACTATCTTCTAAGAGCCGTGCCTTCGGACCTGAGGGATAAGGCCGGAATAGATCTCCCCGAAGGACTCTCCGAGCTCGAAGTCCTCAGGCGCCTCGGCGCGCTCTCGACCTCGAACCGCGCCTCCGGAGGCACCGTGTGTTTCGCCGGCGCGGGCGTCTACGACCACTTCGTTCCCTCCGCCGTGCGTCACACGCTTCTGAGGAGCGAGTTCTACACCTGCTACACTCCCTACCAGGCGGAGGTCAGCCAGGGCACTCTTCAGGCGATATTCGAGTTTCAGTCGCTGATGTGCAGGCTCACGAAAATGGACGTCTGCAACGCGTCCATGTACGACGCCGGCACGGCACTGGCCGAGGCGGTACTGCTGGCCGTGGGTGCGCGGGATAAGCGAAAGGTTCTGCTCTCTGAGTCCGTTAACCCTCACTACAGGGAAATCGTGAGGACCTACTGCGCGACAGCCGGAGTGAAGATTGCCGAGGTGCCGGTCACAGACGGCGCCACTGACGCGGCGAAGCTCGACTCGATGCTCGACGGAGAGACGGCCTGCTTCGTCCATCAACAGCCGAATTTCTTCGGCGTGATGGAAGACACCGCTCAGTTCGCGCGGCTCCGTGCGTCGAAACCGTTCCTGCTCATCTCCTGCGTTGACCCCGTTTCGCTTGCTCTTCTGGAGCCTCCGGGAGCTTACGGAGCCGACGTGGTTGTCGGTGAGGGGCAGGGCCTGGGGAATGCGATGAACTTCGGCGGACCGCTTCTGGGGTTCTTCGCCGCACGAAGCGAATACGTGAGACGTCTTCCAGGCAGGATAGTCGGAATGACGACGGACGTGAACGGGAAGAGGGGATTCGTCCTCACGCTTCAGACCAGGGAACAACACATAAGACGCGCAAAGGCGACCTCGAACATATGCACGAACGAGGCCCTCGTGGCGCTTGCCGCCACAGTTTACCTGTCGCTAGTCGGAGGGAGGGGGCTAAAGGAGATCGCCACGCAGTGTCTCTCGCGAAGTCACTACGCTGCAAGAGCGCTGGGCTCTCTGGACGGCTTCTCTCTTCCGTACGAGAGGCCTTTTTTCAAGGAGTTTTTGCTCAGGTGTCCCGTCTCGGCGGAAGCGCTGTCGGCAGAGCTTCTGAGCAAGGGAATCGTTCCGGGTGTGCCGCTCTCACGATTCGACACACATGGCTCGAAACTACTTCTCGTCGCCGTGACGGAGAAGCGTACGAAGGACGAAATCGACGCCCTGGCAACCGCGCTCAGGGAAGCGGCCGGGAAGTTGAGGTAACGTGGAGAAAACGATGGCGGACGCTTTGAAGGAAGCGGCCGGGAGGTCAGGCTAGCGTGGAGAAGGCGGTGCCGGACAAGAATGGGAAACCGTTGGGCGAAAGGGCACCTTTGAACGAAAGGATACCGTTGAGCGAAAACGAACCCGTGATCTTTGAGCTTCACTCGGAGGGACACAACACCTTCCGCACCGGGGAGCTTGACGTGCCGGAGGTGCCTTTGAGAGACGCAATCCCGGCTCATCTCCTGAGGCGCGAAGAGGCCGGCCTTCCCGAGTTGAGCGAGCCGGAAGCCGTCAGGCATTTCACAAGGCTTTCCTCAAAGAACTACCACGTGGACAAGGGCATGTACCCCCTCGGCTCCTGCACGATGAAATACAATCCGAAGGTGAACGAGGACGCCGCGGGTCTCCCCGGTTTCAAAGACCTTCATCCTCTCTCTCCGGTGGAGGGTTCCCAGGGCGCGCTCGAGCTCATGTATTGCCTTTCGCAGTCGCTCTCGGCTATCACCGGAATGAGGGAGTTTTGTCTCCATCCTGCCGCAGGCGCGCACGGCGAGCTCACCGGGATGATGCTCGTAGCGGCCTATCACAAAGACAGAGGAAACAAGAAGAAGTACGTCGTGATTCCCGACTCGGCCCACGGCACGAATCCGGCCAGCGTTGCCCTGGCCGGCTACGAGGTCGTGGAGGTGAAGTCGGGTCCGAACGGCTGCCTGAGCGCAGGCTCTCTCAAGGAAGCGATGAACGACGAGGTCGCAGCCCTCATGCTCACGAACCCCAACACGCTGGGTCTCTTCGAAGAGGACGTGGTCGAGATCGCCGAGATCGTGCATTCGATTGACGGGCTCATGTACCTGGACGGTGCCAACATGAACGCCCTCCTCGGCGTGGCCAAGCCTGCTCACATGGGGTTCGACATAGTCCACCTCAATCTGCATAAGACTTTCTCGACCCCTCACGGCGGTGGCGGTCCGGGATCCGGACCCGTGGGTGTCTGTGAGAAGCTGAGGGAATTTCTCCCGGTCCCTCGAATCACAAAAGCGGGAGACGGCTTCCGTCTTTCCTGCGAGGCGCCGAAGAGCATCGGAAGGGTTCATAGTTTCTACGGCAACTTCGCCATCGCGGTCAGGGCTTACGCGTACATCCTTTTCCTGGGAGGCGCCGGCCTCGAGGCCGTGGCCAGGGAATCGATTCTTAACGCCAACTATCTGAGGGCGCTTCTTTCTCCTCACTTTCATGTCCCCTACGACAGGACCTGCATGCACGAATTCGTTCTTTCGGGAAAGAACCTCAGGGCGAACGGCGTGAGGACGCTGGACGTGGCGAAGAGGCTCCTTGACTACGGTTTTCATGCTCCCACCGTGTATTTCCCGCTCATAGTCGAAGAGGCGCTCATGATAGAACCGACGGAGACGGAAACCAAGCGTGCCCTGGACGCCTTTGCGCTGGCCGTGAAGAGCATCGTAGGGGAAGCCAAGGAAACACCCGAGCTGGTGAAGCGAGCCCCGCTCACCACGCCCGTAGGCAGGCTTGACGAAGGGAAGGCGGCCCGCGAGCTCAGGCTCAAGTGGTAAGCAGTGAAGACAGCAGGAGATTCTAACAAAAGGCAGAGCGCCGATCGCCTTGCAGGTGCCCACGGTGAGCAACCCAGCGCGGGTTTGAAGCCCGGCCGTGTCGAGGGGACGAGCCCGGCCGGCGGCCCGGCCAAGGGGCCCAGCCCGGCGTTGACCTGGGCCGTGAGACCCTGTACAATAAACCCCGCGCGTTCTGCGTCGGCCGTTGCAGTCATCCTGTCCTTTGGGTTCCTTGTGTTGATAGTTGTCCACGACGTCTTCTGGGCGGTTTTCTCCGTTGTGGTTCTCTTCGCGTCGCTTCACAACTACTTCCTGACGACGAGATACTCGCTCAGTGCCGAAGGGGTGGAGGTGAAGGGGCTCGTGGGAAGCCAGAGGAAGGAGTGGAAGAACTTCAAGAGCTTTTGGGTGGACGCCGGTGGTGTGAGCCTGAGTCCCTTCAAGGGACGCTCGTGGCTCGAGCACTACAGAGGAGTGAGGCTTCTCTTTCGGGGGAATGCCGATCAGGTGATAGATTTCGTGAAGCAGATGCTGGGAGAGGAACTGCGGCGTGGATAAGGGATTACGGCCATTCCTTAAGGAAGAACCTAAGGGAACTGTCCAGGACGACGAGGGCATACTTGACAGCATCGCCGGCAGGATTGTGCGGATGGGACTCGCGGTGCCGGCCATATTCTTTCTGGAGTCGTCCAAGCCTCTGAGCTTCTTGGGAAGTCAGGTTCTGGTCTTTCTGGAGCCGTTCATAAAGACGTTCGTCGAGGTGAAAAACTATGAGAAGTTCTGCCTGCTCGTAGAGGACAGAGAAAACGTGGAGAAGCTCATCCTGAAAGTCGAGCAGGAAGAGGAGAGGCTCAAGGAGGAAAAAAGAGAGAGGAAGAAACATGAGCGTTCGAAGTCCTGAGAGCATAAACAGCATCCTGGCCACGGACTGCGGGAGCACGACCACCAAGGCCATTCTGATAGAGAAAAAGGGAGAGGAATACAGGCTCATAGTGCGCGGAGAGGCCCCGACGACGGTTGAGGCGCCGTTTGAGGACGTCACCAGGGGCGTTCTGAACGCGGTCAGGGAAGTGGAGGAGCTGGCGGGACGCAAGATACTGGAAGGCGATACGATCATTACTCCCGCAAAGAACGGAGAGGGCGTGGACCTCTACATCTCCACGTCCAGCGCAGGCGGAGGCCTCCAGATGATGGTCTTCGGCGTCGTGAAGACCATGACGGCCGAGAGTGCGCAGAGGGCCGCTCTGGGCGCCGGAGCGATCGTCATGGACGTGATCGCGTCCAACGACGGAAGACTGCCCCACGAGAAAATCAAGCGCATCAGGCAGCTCAGGCCCGACATGATCCTTCTCTCCGGCGGCATTGACGGCGGCACGACGGCCCACGTGGCCGAGCTCTCCGAGCTTCTCTCCGCGGCAGACCCGAAGGCGAGGCTCGGTGCGGGATACATGCTTCCCGTGATATACGCGGGAAACAAGGACGCGCGGGAGATAGTGAGAGAGCGGCTCGAATCCAAGACCGCTCTTGTGATAACGGACAACCTCCGGCCGGTTCTGGAGCGTGAGAACCTGGGCCCGGCAAGACTTCAAATACACGACCTCTTCATGGAACACGTGATGGCACACGCTCCGGGCTACAAGACGCTGATGGAGTGGACTCTCGTGCCGATCATGCCCACCCCGGCCGCCGTGGGCAGGATAATCGAGACGATCGCGCGCGAGGAAGGCATCCAGGCCATAGGCGTGGACATCGGCGGCGCAACGACGGACGTGTTCTCGGTCTTTCAGGGCGTGTTCAACAGAACTGTGAGCGCCAATCTTGGACTGAGCTACAGCATATCGAACGTGCTGGCAGAGACCGGGATCGAGAACATAATGAGGTGGGTTCCATTCAAGGTGGAGGACAAGGACCTCAGGAACAGAATCAAGAACAAGATGATTCGCCCCACTACCATACCTCAATCGCTCGAGGAGCTGATGATAGAGCAGGGCATAGCGAGAGAGGCTTTGAGACTCGCGTTCGAGCAGCACAAATCGCTCGCCGTCGGGCTCAAGGGCGTTCAGCAGGAGAGAACCATTTCGGATACGTTTGATCAAACCGCAAGCGGGGAAACTCTGGTGAGCCTCAGAGAACTCGACATGCTGGTCGGGAGTGGGGGCGTTCTGTCCCATGCCCCGCGCAGGGTGCAGGCTGCCCTGATGTTGATTGACGCCTTCCTGCCGGAGTGCGTCACTCACCTTGCCGTGGACAGCATCTTCATGATGCCTCAGCTCGGCGTGCTCTCCACCGTCCACGCAAAGGCTGCTACCGAGGTATTCAAGAAAGACTGTCTCATTCACCTGGGGACTTGCATAGCGCCGGTCGGAGCCGGAAAGGAGGGGGCGGAGTGTCTCAAGGTGACCGTCGAGAGAGACGGGAGTAAGAAAGAGGAGGCCTCTGCCAGGTTCGGCGAGATGAAGGCTCTGCCGCTGGAAGTGGGGAAGAGCGCCAGGGTCACCATCCACCCGGCCAGGGGCTTTGACGTCGGCGCCGGCAATGGAAAGGTGTTCGAGACAACCGTGGAGGGAGGAGTCGTCGGGATCATCCTTGACTGCAGAGGACGCCGGCCCTTCGTACTGCCTGCCGCGGAGAACGACAGAGTGAAGAAACTCAAGGAGTGGAATTCGGCTCTCGACGTCTATCCAGGACTGTGAGGCGTCGCGGAGCAATCTCTAGGGAGGGAGTAGACAAGTGGCCCACGCCTATACACCAGGAGTGACTGTAACGGCCAAGACCAGGCTCGTGCGGGAACGCAGACTTCCCCTGGCGGGCACGGTGCTGGCCAAGGTTGGAGAGCGTGTTAAAGCGGAGGCTGTGGTGGCAAGAACCGAGCTTCCAGGGAACGTTCAGACGGTTAACGTGGCGAACATACTTAGTCTTCTTGCCGAGGACGTCGAGGGGGCTCTCACCAAGAAGGTGGGCTCCTCTCTGGAGCGGGAAGAGGTTTTCGCCATGAGCCGCAGTTTCTTCGGGCTTTTCAAGTCCCGGTGCAGAAGTCCCGTAACCGGGACGTTCGAAAGCATCTCGTCCATAACCGGCCAGGCTATTCTCCGGGAGCCTCCCATCCCGGTGGAAGTGCACGCGTACATAGACGGCGTGGTCATAGAGGTGATGGAGAAGGAGGGCGTGAGAGTGGAAACGGAGGGATCGTTCCTCCAGGGGATATTCGGGATCGGAGGGGAAACCTGGGGAGACATCAAACTGCTGGTGGCCAAGCCTGACGAACCGCTCGACGAGAAATCTCTCGAGAGTTCCTGCAAGGGCAAGATACTCGTCGGAGGGACCAGGGTGGACAACTCGTTCCTGGAGAAGGCGGCTTCCCTCGGCGTGAGCGGAATCGTCGTGGGTGGAATAGACGACAAGGACCTGAGGCAGTTCCTGGGATATGATTTGGGCGTGGCAATCACGGGCTATGAAGATAAGGGCGTATCGCTCATCATCACCGAGGGCTTCGGTGAGATGAAGATGGCTGACAAGACGTTCTCGCTCCTCAAATCGCTGGAGGGCAGGAAGGCCTCCATGACAGGCGCCACACAGATCAGAGCCGGCGTGATGAGACCCGAGGTGATCGTCGCGATGGATGGAAAGGCGGCATCTTCGGGCGAGAGCCGTCCCATATTCTCGGCGTCAGGACTCGAGACGGGGAGCGCAATCCGGGTTATCAGGGAGCCCTACTTCGGCCGCCTCGGCAAGGTCGTTTCTCTCCCGCCCGAGCTCAGGAAACTTGAGACAGAGGCGAAGGTGAGGGTTCTGGAAGTCGAGTTTGAGGACGGCGCCAGGGCAGTCCTGCCCAGGGCCAACGTGGAAATGATAGAAGGTTGACCGAGGCCCGGGCCGGCTTGTGCAGGGCGAGATCGCGTTGCCCGACGCCGCCCGTTCCTCAGCCTGAGCCAGCTCGTTCACGGCACCTTCTGGGGATCGCCTTTTCTGGGGAGCCTCGTGTGTCTCACCGACCGTGGGTTCATATTTGTGCGTCGTTCTTCCTCTCCCTGGTTTCCTTGGTCCTGGTGTTTTCGGCGGGAGAGGGCAAATCCGCGCCTCCTGAAGCGGCGAGCGGCCCGGGGAACTCGAGGGTAAGGTGTAGGGGGGAGGCGTTCGAGGTTTTGACAGGCGGAGCGTGGAAGCCGGTCTTCTTCAAAGGCGTGAACATCGGTTCGGCTCCACCCGGCCACTTCCCGGGTGAGTTTGCGGCCACCAAAGAGCAGTACGTGCGATGGTTCGAGGAGGCCGCGGAGCTGGGCGCTAACGCGGTCCGTGTATACACGCTCCACTCTCCTCAATTCTACCAGGCGCTTCACGAGCACAACACCAAATTCGCTGGAGGTCAGCGCAAAGCAGGTTCTTCAGACGACGGACGCAAGGTGGATTCGCCTGGAGACGAGAGCGGGGCAGGTTCGTCAGGCGGCCGGCTCTGGCTTTTCCAGGGGGTCTGGTGCGAACTGCCCGAGGGACTTGACCTCTACGATGAAACCTTTTCGGCGGAATTCCGCGCCGAGATCGAGTCGGTAGTCAGTGCGGTTCACGGAGCTTTGTCGTTGCCTGCCAGGCGAGGTCACGCATCGGGAGACTACACGGTTGACGTTTCGGAGTGGCTGGCGGGCTACATACTTGGTAGGGAGTTCGAGCCTTATTCGATTCTTCACACAGACGAGAAGCATCCGGAGATCAAAGAACACAGGGGCAAGTTCCTGAGCGTGAAGGGGGGGACGCCTTCAGAGTGCTGGGTGGCCGGGATGTGCGACTTCCTCGTGGGATTCGAGGACGCGACTTTCGCGAGTCAGCACGCAGTCTCGTTCACGAGTTGGCCGACGCTCGATCCCATGAGACATCCGACTGAGGCGGAAGCCGGGGGCGGCAGAGCTTATCACGACGAGGATGCCGTGAGCCTGGAGTTGGTACGGGTGCGCGTGTCGGAAAGATGCCGCGGCGGCTTTTTCGCCACCTTCCACGCTTACCCCTACTATCCCGATTTCATCAACCTGGATCCCGGCTACGGCCGTTTCCGAGACGAGCATGGCTTCTGCAACTACGCCGGATACCTCGAAGATCTGAAGCGACACCTGAGGGGCATGCCGCTTCTCATCGGAGAGACGGGAGTTCCCAGCAGCAGGGGCGTCGCGCACTATCAGCCGCAGGGCCTCAATCATGGGGGCGCATCCGAGGCGGAGCAGGGGGTGGAGAACTGCAGGCTGGTGGAAGACTGCTACAGGGCAGGTGCGGCGGGAGTGCTCCTTTTCGAGCTCTTCGACGAGTGGTTCAAGGACAACTGGCTCGTCATGGACTTCGAGATTCCCAGAGACAGAGACGTTCTCTGGCAGAACGCCGAGGACCCCGAGGAGTTCTTCGGCCTCCTGGCCGAGGAGCCTCTCGGTACTCCTGAATCGGGCTTCCCCGATTGGGAGGTGGTGGCGCCTTTCTACACCGATCCCGAGGGGGACCTTCTGGGCGCGCCGGAACCCTCGTCGGGCGGTGCGCGACGAAGTGCAGCAAACGGTGCAGCGAGCGGCCGGTCAGGGGAACAACGGCCCTGTCGGGATCTCAGGGAGCTCCGGATGACGTCCGACGAGAGGTTTCTGTACTTGAGGGTGCGCCTTTCGGGTGGGGAGCGCGATGGCGCCCGGTTCTCCCCGGACCGGCTGGGGCTCTTGATCGGCCTCGACGTCCTCGACAGGGAGCGCGGAGATACGAGATTTCCGTTCGTCTCGAACCTGAGCACCGAAGCGGGGATGGAGTTTGTGATCTACGTCGAGGGACGCGATTCGGCTGCCGTCCTCATAGATTCCGACTACAACTTCTCGAAGTTCAGCAGGAGAGTCGCCAAGGCTGGGGCGGCGAAGGCTGGCGGCGCCAGCGCGGGCGGCGCGAACGCGGGGGGCGAGAACACAGGGGACGAGAACACAGGTGGCGAAGACGCAGGTTTCGTGCCGGTGCTTTCTCCCTTCAGGTCGCAGGCAAACTCGGACGGGCAGTTCTCTCGAATGATACTGGAAACAAACCGCGAGAGAATCGACGCCGCCAGGCACACGTATCCCCCCGTTCATCACGACGCGGGCAAACTCTGCTACACCGAGGAGAGAGAGAGCCGGGGCGTCTCGGCGGGCGACTGGCGTTTTGACGCGGACGAAGGCTCCGTCGAGCTGAGGATTCCATGGGCTCTTCTCAACGTCACGGACCCCTCATCGCACATGGTGCTGGACGACGCGCCGGAGACGCCCGAGAAAGAGGCCACTCGGACGGACGGCATCATTCCCGCGGTCGTCACCATGGAGCCGGGCAGAGGTGGACATATTTGTGATGCGATGCCCGATCCTGTCGTCGTGTCTGCCCGGGACCCGGCGGTCGTTTCGGGGGCGGGCGACCGGGCCATGATCTCTGCGTCCGACACTGCGGCCCTTTGGGGCGCCGGTCCCGACCTGAAGTTTAACCTCCCGACTCTCAAGGTCTACACGTGGGACGGCTGGGAGGCGGTCGAGCACGTTGAGAGGAGGAAGGCTTCCTTTGACGCCGTGAGGAAGTGCTTCGCCGAGCTTTCGAACGCACCCCTGCCGTCGGCAAGAGCCTCCGTCGCCCTGTGGCCCGACGATTGCGATGCAGCGGTGTCGGTGAGCTTCGACGACGGCACCGCCAACCAGATGGAGTTTGCGCTGCCCGTACTCGAGGCCCTCGGGATTCGGGCCACTTTCGGTCTTTGCGGAAGCTGGACCGGCGAGACGCGCAAGCTCGTCGGGCTGAGTGAGAGTTTCTCAAGGGAGCAGATGTCGTTCCGGGACGCACGCAAGCTCAGGGAGCTGGGCCACGAGATCGCTTCGCACGGCTATCGGCACGTTTTTCTGGACACGGTCTCGGTGCGACTGCTGGCCGGAGAGCTTCTGAGGGCGCGGACGGCGCTTGAGGAGGGACTGGGAGGTCCGGTCACTATTTTGCACTACCCGTTCTCGAGGCTCAACGAGAAGGTCAAGACCGAGGCACGGCGAGCAGGTTTCCGGGCCGCGAGAAGCGTGGGGGGAATCAACGGGCGGCTGTTCGACAAGTTCAGCCTGGGGAGCTTCGCCGTCGTGTCGGACCGAATGCCGTCGCAGCGCAGGTTCGAGAGTCTTTTGGACGAGGCCCGGCTGGCTCGCGGGTGGCTCATTCTTTTGTACCACAACGTGCTTCCGTCGAGCTCTCGCGAGGCAAAGTGCTATCGAGAGCTTTCGCCGGCGGAGTCGTATTTCGTGACTCCGGAGACGTTCCGCAGGCAGATGACGGAGCTTAAGCGCCGGAGGTTCTACGTTGCCCCGGAAGGTGACGTGCTTACCTACATCGGAACAAGGGACAACGTGAGCCTGAGACTCACGGAGGAGGCTGGCCGCGTGACAGTAAAGGTGGAGCCTCAGAATGCCGAAATAGATGGTAAGGTGGTGCTGACGCTTGTGCTCGAGCTCCCCTGGAGCAAAGTGGAGGTCGAGGGGAGCCTCGATGACTCGCGTTACTCACTCAAGGATGGCACTTTGACGGTGAGGGCTCTTGCGTGCAGTGAGCTGACCGTGACGAAGGTCGAGTGAGCGCCGGGCGCGCGGTTTCGAGGCCCGGTTGCTCTCGACGCCGGCCTCGTCTCGGTCCTGCAAGACGCTCGCTGGGCCCGGTGCGTTTGATGACGCCGCGTCATAGTGCAGGAAAGGGGAAAGTGATGGAGAAGTTTCTCAAGCGTCTTGACTGGGCAGTGCTTGTCCTGATGCTTGTCGTTTTCCTGCATACCTGTGAGGCTTGCGGCTCGGACGGTGAGAACGTCTCTTCGGAGCAGGATCCCCGGCTCCCCGCGGCCCGGACGTTGATTTACGACGGAAACTTCTCGAGCGGCACGGCACTGCTCAAGGAAATCCTGGCGGAAGATCCCGCCTCCAGGGACGCGTTGCTTCTCATGGCCACGGCAGAGGAGTGGCAGGGGGAGCTGAACGAGGCGCTCAAGACCTACAGGGTTATCGTTTCCCTGTACGAGAACGACGTGGAGGCCTGGCGGCAGGTGGCCAAGCTCGAGGGTTGGACCGGCAATTACGATCGCGCTATTTCGATTTACGGCGATTTGATTTCGAGGTTCGGGGAGGACCCCGCCTTGCTCGTGGGAATCGCCCGCACGTTGAGCTGGAGTAACAGGCTCGACGAGGCGCTCCGTTATTACGACCGCGCTCTCGCCAAGGAGCCCGCAAACGTGGAGGCACTGGCGGGCAAGGCCCAGATCCTGAGATGGACCGGCCGGACGCACGAGGCGAGGAGGCTGATAGGGGATGCGTGGTCCATCGACTCCTTGAACTCGGAGGTCAAGCGGGAAAGGGAAGAGCTGGAGCTGGCCTTGAGCCCGAGGGTCTCGGTCTCCTACACGGAGACGCTCGAGAGAGACTATCTCAGATCAAGAAACATGTACTACTACAACCTGGGAAACAGGAAGCTCCTGGCCAGGGCAACTTTCTTTCACGATATTCTCGAGGACATGACGTTCGATCTCTGGGGCTCCAAGGATTGGGAGCTGGACAGGAACCTCGAGGTAACCAATTTCGACGTTTCCTCGGTGGGTTTTGGTGCGGCGGTCGGCGTGAGGGTAGCCGGACCTGTGAAGATCGGCGGCGACCTGCGCATTGTCCAGTACGAGAACACCAGGGAGAACGTGGTGTATCCGTTCGCGTCCGACGTGACGAGGAATGAGAACTCGCGCATCTGGCTCCTGGCGGAGTACGGTGCGTGGAGCGTGGACGTCGGGGTGGGGACGTGGCCCGTGTTTCTCAAGAGAACGCGGGCACTTCCCGTGCTCAATTATCTGGACGTCGGCCGGCAGACGGTGGTGAGCTTCACCGCGAAGAACAGGTTCGCTCAGAGCCTGCAGGGATCTCTGGGGTGGGAGCTCGGGCGCTACAGCGATGACAACGAGAGACGAAATCTGCACGTTCTTCTTGAGCTCGACCCCGTGAGGCCGTCGTGGCTTTCGGCAAGCTACTTCGGGCAGTTCCAGGATTTCAGCGAAGCATCCGTCAACTACTTCGCGCCTCTGGAGGAGTTCCGGCAGAGGGCCGCGGTTGACGTGAGGAGAGCGCGCGGGGGGACTTTCCTGGGGGCGGGCCTGTCACTGGGCTCATCGCACTCCTCGAATTTCGGTAGCATCTTCACCGTCGGAGCCTCCGGCACCCTCAGCAGGGCGTTGTGCCCGCGGTTGAGAATGAACGGCACCGGCTTCGTTTCGTACGACGACAACAAGTACTTCGTGCACGGTTTCACCGTGCTTTTTGAGCTCAGGCTCTGAGGTGGGAACGTTGCTGATTCCGTTGAGCATACTCATCGTGATCTTCGCGTTTCTGGTTCTGCTCGTGATCGCATCGGCCGTTGCCGCGGGCGTCAATCGAGCACACTCCTCTGCGAAGAGAAGGCGACTGGACGAGATCAAGTTGGAATGCCGTGAGCTCTTCCTCGCCTTTGCGCGCAGCAAAGGCGAGGGTGCCGACAAGGCGCTGGCCACGATAGAGGCATTTCTCTCCACGGAGACCGCGGAGCAGGTTGCGCTGTCGCTCTTGAGGCTTGAAGCACCCGGCAGATCGGACGTGGCGTCTCTTTTCGAGAAGAAGGGACTGGTCTCTTACTTCGTGAACCTTGCCAGGCGCGGGTCCAAGTGGAACAAGATGAAAGCGGTGAGGGTGCTGGGAGAGCTCAACATGGCCGTCGCGTCCGCGGCCCTCTACAAGGCCCTCGACGACGGCGATGCGGACGTCAGAAACGCGGCCGCACGTGCGTTGAGCAAGCTCAAACACCCGATGGCTCAGTCGGCGCTGATAGACGTGCTCGGCAAGCACGAGGAGCCCGTCTCCTCGAGAATCGCCGCCATTTTCATAGAGGGCGGGGCCGCATCCGTGCCGCTCCTCATAAAGAACATGAGAAACGAGAACTGGAGAGCACGATTCTGGTCGGCGGAGATTCTGGGTGAGCTGGGCGACCGGCGCGCAGAGGGCGCGCTTCTGACCGCACTCAAAGACGTGTCCGGGGACGTCAGGGCAGCTGCGGTCAAGTCTCTGGGGAAACTCGGCGACAGGTCGGTGGGTGGAGGTGTGATTCCGCTGCTCAAGGACCCGGAGTGGTTCGTGCGCTGTCACGCCGCCTGGACCCTGGGCCGTCTCAAAGACGAAGGGGCGGTGGAGGAGCTTCTGGATGCCCTCCACGACAGCTCGTGGTGGACGAGGAAGAATGCGCTCGAGGCCCTGGCGGAGATCGGAGAGCGTGCGCTGCCGGGCCTGATGGCTACTTTGGAAAGCGACGATAGATTCGCGCGCGAGAGCGCCCTCGAGGCGCTTCAGAAGCTCGGGGTGGAAGTGTCGACGGACCGTCGCGGGGGGCAGGCGAGATGACGTACTTCAACGTGGCGGCACTCGAACAGGCCCTTTTCATAGCAGGTATCGTCATATTGATATACTTCGCCGCTCTTCAGGCGATCCTGCTGGTTCTTACTCTCCTCTCCTTCAAGGACATGAGGCGGAGGTTGAGGCAGAACTACTACACCGAC
>JAZDPI010000176.1:0-8519 GCA_043797775.1 Candidatus Eiseniibacteriota bacterium | reverse complement strand
GCCCTTCTCCGACTTTCATGTCGAACTGCTTGAGGGCCACTCTCTTCCACTTGGTTGCAGCCTGAACGACCTGGGCGTCCACCGGATGCTTGTCGTAGTCGTTGGAAATGTGGAACTGGATCGGCGTGCGCGACCCGTCCCTGTCCAGATAGTCATTCACCCCGCTCTCAACGTCGACGATGAGAGGAACCTGGACCATTATCAGGTTGAGCTCTTTGCACAGATTCGTCTCGATATACTCTTTCACCGCAAAGAGCGCCTGCATCGTCTCCTTAGGGCTGAGAGGCGTCTTGTAGCCGACAGGAAGAATCTTCTCCAGCTCTTCGTAGTTGCCGATGCCCGGACCGGCGAGATCCGCCTTCTTGTCTCCCACTGCTTTTCCCTGCATTGACGAGGCTCCTTTCGTTAGAGTTCTCGGAAGACGCCGTGCCTGGCGGCAGGGCCATAACCTATTGAAACATCGTGGGTTCTGCGAGGCGCGAGGCGAGCCCTTCTCCGGCTTCCGTCTGCCGGGAGAAGAACAGCGAACGAGCCGGCTGCCCGGGAGGCAACTCCCCCAGACACTGCGACTCGCAGGAGTATCCGTACAAAGCTACCGGAAGAAACGGGGCCTGTCAAGCGGTAGGCCCCACAGCGTGTGGCGGCACAGCGGCCGGCGGCACGGCGGCGGAGGCACCCTGATCACCGCGATTGCCTGACGGCCGGTGCCCGGCCACGTCCAGGAAACGTCTCCGCGCTTACTGCTCGTAGTACTTCATCGCTTCGGGTATCGCTTCCTTGAGCATCCTGATGCGCGTTTCATCTGACGGGTGTGTGCTGATGAATTCAGGAGGTGCCTGTCCCTCCTTCTGAGCCGCCATCCGTTCCCAGAAATCCACGGCCCTGCCCGGATGGTAGCCCGCCATGGCCATGAAGATGACGCCCAGCCTGTCGGCTTCGTTCTCTTGGAGACGGCTGTAAGGCAGAAGAACCCCAAGTTGAGCGCCGACACCGAAGGCAGCAAGCCAGAGCTCTCTCGTTTGCTCGGGTTTCTCTTCAACGGCCTTTGAAAGTGCCATCCCTCCCATCTGCGTCACGAGGCCCTGGCTCATTCTCTCGTTCCCATGCCTTGCAACGGCGTGAGCGATCTCGTGCCCCATCACGACGGCAAGTCCGGCTTCATCTTTTGTGACAGGAAGGATTCCGGCATAAACGACGACCTTTCCCCCGGGCATACACCATGCGTTCACGTCGGGGCTCTCAACAAGGTTGAATTCCCACACGTATCCGTCGAGTGCATGGACCAGGTTGGCCTGGGCGAAATACCGCTCGACGGCAAGCTGTATCTTGCCTCCCACCTTCTTGACCAGGCGAGTCTGTGCCTCGTCAGTGCTCAGCTTGTTGGCCTTCATGAACTCGTCGTATTCCTGAAAGCTCATGGACAACACGGTCGCGCTCGGGAGCAAATCCAACTGCCGTCTTCCCGTTATCGGGACCGTGCTGCACGACGGCACGAAGAACGTAACGGCAAGAAGCAGAATCAACAGGGCTTTGCCGAATCGCATGGTTTCCTCTCCTTTACTTGAACAGGGCCTTCAGTTTGCTCCAGGTTGCGTTCTCCACGGCGGTGGTGCGCACGAACACCCTCCCCTTCATGCCCAGAGCCTCGTAGGGCCGGCAGAAGTACGGAACTTCGCCCACCTGGGTGAAGACAAACTCAACGAACGGATTCGACGAGTTGAGAAACTCGTCGAACATGGACCCCGCGTCAGGATCCGCGGCCCCCAGGCCATTTGTAACGGTGTGACTCCCGGATGTCCACACCCACGCAACCGTGTCGCCCACCGCGACAGTCACGGTGTCCGGGGTGAACGTGAGATTCACCTGTGTGACGGTCCACCTGCGGGCGACGGCAAGAGGCGCCAGCAAGAAGAGGAGAAGGCATACGACGTATAATGCCAGGCGACCCTTTACAGACGTTCGCACTCGGCCCTCCCTTCCAACGCCAACGGCGAGAATCCTTTCACAAACCCAACACGCCCTTCTCTCGCATCAGAGAGAATACCCTGTCGGGCTTCTCGAACCCTTTGGCCTGCATTTCCCCCAAGTCTTTGAACTTGAATCGGCTCTCGACTTTCTCGCGGGTCGCTCTGCACACCAGGATGGAACCCGTGACGTCGCTCGCGAATTTCTCGAGACGAAACGCGAGCACTATTGGCTCGCCGATCATCGAAAGCCCTCCGGCCTGCCCCCCACCAAAACTGTCTATGAAAACCGGGCCGGTTGCGAGCGCCCACTCCATTGTGAGAGGAAACCCGCGCACTGCCCAGACGGAGTCGTCGCTCGAAAGCGAGTGCACGACGTGTTGCAGAGACAGCGCGGCCCGACACGCGGACACCACCGGGTTGTCGCCGGAACGCTCCTCCCAGAAGGCGACTATGGCGTCGCCCTGGTATTCCTTCACCGTGCCTCCGAATTTCACTATCTCGTCCGCGAGCGTCCGGAAGACCCGGCTGACCGACTCCTGAAGCTCCGTAGATGCCGCATTCCGCACGAGAACCGTGTAGTCCTTGATGTCTCCCACCAGCACCGTCACCATCGCAAGCTTGGCGACCGGCATGGTGGCGGAGCGGCAGACGCGAATCGGCTCTCCAATCGAGAGCCCGGGTGCAATACTGAATTCCTGTCCCTCTCCGATGCCTATCACCTGCCCGTCAGTCACCTCCACCTCCAGACTTGGGATCAGCCGCCTCCCGTCCAGACGCGTGCCGTTGCGGCTCATGTCACGAACAAAACACCGTCCGTCCAACGTCTGAGTGATGACGCAGTGTCGCGAAGAGACAGTGGGATCCTGAACGAGGAGCACGCCCGCGTGAGGCTCCATGCCCTGGCCGTATCGGCCTATCTCTATGCTGTTGTAGAAAGTGAAATGCTCCTCACCGGGCGTACCCGGGGAGGCAACAAGCTCACGCGCGGGCCTGTCTGACTGCGGTGGCGTCTTGTAGCATCGAAAGGTTGTCATCTGGGTGCTTCACCCCTGCGCCTCGGCTGTTCAGGGACCGCCGCCTTCCCCCTTCAGCCTGACGAGCTCGTTCGTGAGGTCTCTTATGCGTCGCGACAGCATCTCGACCACCCGGAACGCCATGGAAGGGTCCTCGTGAATCCGCTTGAGGAAGTTCTTCTTGTCCACGGTGAGGATCCTCGCCTGACCGAGGGCGCGCACGGTGGCAGAGCGCACCTCGCGCTCGAAGATCGCCATCTCACCCAGGAACTCACCGGCGCCCAGGATTCTTAGCCTCACCTCCCCGCCCCCCCTCTGCGCGACCACCTCTACCTGCCCTTCCTGGATCACGTACATGCTGTCTCCGGCGTCTCCCTCCTGCACTATCACCTCTCCGTTTTCGTAAACCCTGCCAAGCGCACCTGACTTCATTCTTGCCTCCCGTCGACAGTCGTTCTCGACGTCACCTTCCGGTGCCCCTCATGCCGATCGTCGCCGCTACGACGTTCCAGAGAAAACGTCCCCAGAAACCGGGGTGCATTGCACGCCCGAAGATGTCCGCATACGGCGCGCTTCCCGTGAACATGTCCCACAGAATCTTGCTCATGCGAAGGCTGCTCTGCTTATTCCGCTGTTCCCGCAGTGTCATACGGAGTACCGCGCGCCTGGCGAACCGTCTCGTCTGGAGCTGGCGCACAATCCGAAACGTGAGCCTTCCGAGAACGTTATCATTCGCAATCGCCTTACAGGTCGGCCAGTAGTGACGCTCGAACTCCGCCGCCCCGACACCGTGCAGAACGGCCGTCGCCGCAGCGGACTTGGCGGTCCTGTAAGCGGCACCTATTCCATCCTTATACAGACGAGTGACCGCGGAGTCTCCGACGAAGACGATTCTGTCGGCGAAGGGACGCGCGACGCCGCGTACGTTTATTTTCGGCCAGCATTGGCACGAACCCTCCTCGCAGTGCCACCCGGCCGGCAGGCACTCCTTGACCTCCGGCGAGCTGAGAAAAGCCTGGACGAGAGCGTTGTCGATCTCCTGACCCAGCATGCAAACGGTGACGTAGTCACCCTTCGGAATTATCGCGGCGAACTCGAGCCTGGGAATGTTGAGCAGAAAGACGTGCATGGAGCTGCCGAGCACCCTGCCGACGGTTTCCTCGCCGAGGTAATATTCGCGGATGAAGGTTCGTGTCGTCGCCGGGGCGGTGTAACCCAGACCGAGTCGTTCGAATACGCCGAGCACGCCCGAATTGACTCCCGCGGCCACCACAAGCAGATCGTATTCTCTCGGCGGAGAGCCCCTTGCCTCCACGTGCGGCTTCCCGTTGCTGAACGTCACCCCTTCCACGCGCTCGCCCACGAGGCGCGCGCCTCCCTCGATAATCAACTTCTCCAGATATTCGTCGAAACTGCCCCACCTGGTGTCCTTCACGTCGCGAGGGCCGCGGCCGCGAAACACGGCGGCGATTCTCATCTCGTGAAGAGGCGTCTCTATGCGGGCATTTCCGACGTCGGTGTGAAGGAGGTAAGAGTCGATGCCCCTCTGCACGACGGAGGCAGGAAGATTGATCCCCTCCGTGGCAAGAGTCTGCACCAGAGATTCGGAGACGATTCCACCGCACATGTTGCAGCCGGCCGGCCCTGCCTTTGAGAAATCGCGCGACTCGTATACGTCCAGCTCCAGCTCAATCCCGACTCTCTTCGCCATGTCGAGGAGAAAATAGCTGAAGAACGCGCCTGCCGGGCCGGCTCCTATGACGGCAACCTTGGAGCCGTCCGTCAGCACAAGGTTGGATTCACTTCGGTTGAGGCCGGACAGCATGTTAGAACCCCTCGACTACTCGCCCACCCTTCATGACCCAACGAACGTTGTTGACGACGACGTCTATGCTCTCGAGCGGATCCCCTTCAACCGCGACCAGATCGGCGTAGTAGCCGGCGGCGACGAGGCCCAGTTCCTTCTCCATGCCAAGAAGAAGCGCACCGTTCACGGTGGCGGTTTGAAGAGCCTGCTCCGGTGTCATACCCGCTTTGACGAACCATCCGAGCTCACGCGTGTTCTGCCCGAACATCGTGAAGACGGCGTCCGATCCCATGGCGATCCGCACACCGGCTTTGTGTGCGCGACGCGTCGTCTCGAGGTTGCGCTTGATGAAGTCCTCGAGACGCTCCTTCACCTCGGGACCGTAGCCGTACTGCTCCCCGTACTCAGCGTAGTAGCGGTTGTGGTCTATCGTCGGGACGTAGAAGGTTTTCTTGCGAACCATCTCTGCCAGCGTGGCGTCGTCCAGATCTACTGCGTGCTCAATTGAGTCCGCGCCGACGCGCACGGCGTCACGTGCCGCATCGGGCCCGTACGAGTGAACGGCAATTCGCTTGCCCAGGCCGTGCGCCACGTCCACCGCGGCCTTGATTTCGTCGAAGGTGAAGATCTGGTGCCCGCTGACGTCGGCACCCGTTCCCGTGGAGGCAAACATCTTTATCCAGTCCGCGCCGGCGGCCGCCTGCTCGCGCACGACGCGCATCACGCCAGAGACGCCGTCTGCCATCGCCCAGGTCGGATACGCGAAACCCGGCTTTGTCTGGGAAAGCGTCGGGAGTATGCCGTAGCCTGAGACGAACATGCGCGGGCCGACCATCGCACCTCGCGCTATCAGGTCTCGCATCGCAATGTCCATATTGACACAGCCGTGCGGATCGAAGGCTCCGAGGTCCCGCACCGTCGTCACGCCGGTTTCCAGCGTCTTTCGGGCGTTTTCCTGAGCAAGAAAGACAGTGACGGCGGGTGACATGGCCTCGGCCTGACCCCACGGCGTGGTACCCGGCGCGCCATCCCAGTAGTAGGTCATGTGCGTGTGAACGTCGATGAGGCCCGGAATTCCAGTGTAGTGGCTCAGGTCAATGACCTCTGCGCCCTCGGGAATCGCAGTGTCTCCGACACCCACGTGAGTGATTCTGTCTTTTTCGATTATCACCACGGCGTTCGCGATGACCTTGCCCGTTCCATCCCAGAGCCTTCCGAAGCGTATGGCCTTCGTGCTCGCAGCGTCAGCAACTCCGCCTGCACCCACTGGTTCGGACGCAGGTGCCCAAGACGGAGGGCACACGAAGGTGGAGAACATACACACCAGAAGACAGAAGAAACCTCTTTTCAACATGGCCTCCTCCGTGAAGATACTCTTGTCAACATAACACAGGAAAACCGCCGGCGCATTGCAGCGTCTTCAAGGCGCGAGTTCGGACACAGCGGTCTCCTGCAAGGATACTACCGCCGGGGCGAGGGTAGTTCAACAAGATTGGGAGGACGTTGGCTCACGGAGCCGGAGATCAGGGAAACGATCATTCTGTGAGATTCGAGAGGCCGTCTTCTGTAGGGGGGCGCCGGAACCACCTGAGACTCAGTAGAACTGCGCCGTCACCGCCTGCGCCTCTTGAAAACCGGCACATTCGGTGTATATTAAGGCCGTTTTCGCGCCCCACAGCGTTCACTCTACTGGCTGAGGACCCTTTCAAGGAGCTGCACATGATGTCACGGCGGCTTATCAAGCATCTGTTTGTATGCGGCGTTCTCGTCGTGCTCGTCTTGGCCTCCGTTGCGAGTGCGGGCGTGCAGCCGCGCACCAACACGACTCGTCTCCAAGATCTGGCCTCCGTGTTCCAGCAGAAATCCGAGGCCGGGCGCGGCCCTCTTTACGAGCAACTGCTCAGCAGCACCGAGCCGGCTCAGCGAGCCCTGAACGAGAACCCCGACATCAAGCTCATGTTCGTCGACGAACGCGGCAGGCCGCTCTGCTATCAGATGAACAACTTCACCGCGGCCAAGACCATCAGCACCAACAAGGTGTGGCCTGGTGGAGGCTACGGCTTCTCTTTGAGCGGCTCAGGAACGGCGCTCACAAGATTAGCCATCTGGGACGGTGGCGGGGTTTACACGATACACCAGGAATTCCAGGGTCGCGTCACGCAAATCGACGCGCCGGGCAGCACGCACTACCACTCCACGCACGTGGCGGGAACCATGATTGCCGCCGGCGTGGCTGCCCTCGCCAAAGGAATGTCCTACCAGGCAAACCTCTCCGCGTACGAGTGGACTGACGACGCTGCCGAGATGGCAACGGCGGCCGGAAACGGCCTCAACATCTCCAACCACTCCTACAGCTGGACAACCGGGTGGTACCTTTCGGGAGACTGGTACTGGTTTGGCGACACGGACGTGAGCACAACCGAGGACTACTACTTCGGCTTCTACAGTTACTACTCTCAAGACTGGGATCAAATCGCATACAATGCTCCGTATTATACAATTGTGTGCGCTGCGGGAAACGACCGCGATGACGTGGGCCCCGCACCGGGCGGCGGACACTGGGTGTGGGACAACAATCTGGGTGACTGGGTGTGGAGCACCGCCACCCGCGACCCAGACGGCGGCACGGCCGGCTACGACTGCATGTCTCACTACGCGGTGGCGAAGAACATCGTGTCAGTCGGCGCCGTGCAGGACATCCCGGCCGGTTATTCGCAACCTTCCGACGTTATAATCTCCGACTTCAGCAGTTGGGGTCCGACCGACGACGGGCGCATCAAGCCGGATTTCGTGGCGAACGGCATGAGTCTTTACTCCTGCACCAACACCGGCACAAACAGATACCTGAACCTGAGCGGAACTTCGATGTCATCTCCGAACCTCTCCGGCTCGCTCAATCTACTCGTACGCTACTACGAGAGCTCACACGGGGGGACGACTCCCCGCTCAGCCACCATGAAGGCAGTATTGGTGCAGACCGCCGACGAGGCAGGCGCGAGCACGGGGCCCGACTACAAATTCGGCTGGGGACTCATGAACACCCTGAAGGCGGCGAACGTCATCGCCGCCGACTCGGCTGCCCCCTTCTACATCCGCGAGGACGTGCTTGCCAATACTCAGCGAGACACGTTCTATCTCCACAGCGGCGGCGTGCTGCCGCTTCGTGTCACCGTCTCGTGGACAGACCCTCCTGGGACTCCCACGGCTCCTGCGGTCGACCCAACGACGCTCATGCTGGTCAATGATCTGGATGTGCGACTCACACACGTGCAGACCTCCACAGAGTATTTCCCGTACGTCCTGAATCCGTCCAATCCGAGCGCGCACGCCACCGCCGGAGACAACATCAGGGACAACGTAGAACAGGTTTACATCGCCTCGCCTCCGGAGGGCGATTACATGGTCATCGTGAAGCACAAGGGTACACTGGTTTCCAGTCAGTACTACTCCCTTGTCGCGTCGGAGAAGATGTCTACGGCGGCGCCGGACCTCACGCCGCCCGCAGTCACCGTGATTGCACCCAACGGCGGAGAGACGCTCGTGAGCGGCTCCAACTTCAACGTAAGATGGACGGCGACGGACGCCGAAGGTGTCGACTCAGTGACCATCCTTCTGTCGCTGGACGGAGGCTTCAACTTCACGGAGACGATCGCGCACGGCGAGGTCAACGACGGCAGTTATCTCTGGTTCGTTCCCGTAACCTACTCCGACAGTTGCATCGTCCGAGTCGTC
>JAZDPI010000179.1:0-2052 GCA_043797775.1 Candidatus Eiseniibacteriota bacterium | reverse complement strand
CGATACTCATAGTGCTGAGCGTGCAAGAGGACGGGTCTTCCGATTCGATGTAGATTGCCCGAACTCCACAGCGGTTCGATACGTTCGTCAGCCCGTCCGCACCCAAGCGCGACACTCGTGGTCAATACCCAGGGCTCACGTGCCTTTCCCGCAAGGGTGAGCCACTCCGTCTCTCGACACTCCGTGACATGGCACAAGGCCCGGTATCGCTGATCAACGTGGAACACAATAGACCGTCCGCAGTGCGAGCTGAACAGCACATTGGGCCACAGACAGGTGGCGACATGCCAAAGAACAAATGGGAGCAGGAGCAAGAGCCGATTCCTTGGCAAGCGTTTCAGGCCCGGTGCCATGCCCAAGGCAAGACCGACCAGGAACTCATGGGAATACCTGCCCACGAAGGAACCGTATGCGACGACGCTCCCGATGGTCATGGCTGCCCACGCCACGCCGAAAAGAGCGTGCTTGCTTCGGCGCAAGGCCGAGAACATGAGCAGTATGAGTAGGAAAAACTGGCCGTATGGCGTCAGAACGGAGACAACAAGCACCGGCAGGAGCGTGAGAATGCGAAACGGCCAGAGTGCCATGACAAACGGGGCAATGGTGAGCAACCCCAGATTCCGTACCACGGAGGCTCCCAGGGCGCCAACAGTGAGCAGGGATCCCCGAAGAAGGAGGGCCATATCGGTGATCGGCTTGGCAATGGCGAGACTAGGGCTTGGACGAAGCAGCACCCAGGCCGCGGCGCAGAGGACCGGGAAGAGGAGCGCAGATGCTTTCCTTCCCTGAACGAAGAAGTAGAGCCCGAAGGCGCCCGGCAGGAGGAAGAACGCCGCTTCTCGAGACAGGAGCCCCAGACACACCAGAACCCAGCCAGCGAGGACGGTGGCTCTGCGCCGATGGCCTGTGAGGAGCACAAATCCACCGAGCAGAAACGCACTCATGAGAATGTAGCCGGCGAGCGACATCCAGGAGAGCAGCCCTTGCGTGGCGGGTGCCACAGTGATCACTGGGGCCAACATGGAGGCGATGTACCGGTCCGACAGGCGGGCAAGGGCCGCCCAAAGCGCGAGCACCATCAAGACGAAGCAGAGTCGCCAACACCATTGTAGCTTCGTGTCTGCGTCGAACAGAACTGCACTGGACCAAATCCAGAAGACCACCGGGCGAGGTCGGTTCGCTCTCGGAGGCAGCGGAGGCGACCACGCGTTCAGCAGTTCTCCCGCTGCTTCAGCAAGGCCTCGATCCCTTGCTGTCGCAGTCACACGCTGAGCAGTCCTCTCTGCAACCTTCTGACAACCCCAGTCCTCCGCCACCAGTCGAAATGGGTGGGCCTGCCGCAGCATTACCTGAACGGTCACGCCCGCCAGGCACATGGCCAAGACGGTGAGCCCTAGCAGTCTCATGGTTCTGTTGATAGTGGAAGTGTGAACCATTAGTCAAAAAACCAAGGGAAATGAGCTTGTGTGGATTCTCCAATGGGCACGATGATAGACTGCCTCATGGCCTGCCGCAACCGATGGGTGGCCGCGGGGAGGAATTGGGCGGCGTTGCGCAATGCCCCGGATGCCATCGCGGGAGCTTGGGAGGGGTATGCGAGGTCACCCGCCGCGGTGCGGGTCGAGGGGAAGCGAACGAGTCGGCAACCCGCACTACGCCGCCGGCCGTCAGACCGTGCGAGCGCGGGAATCCGAGGCAGGGAGCGCCGATTGCCTGCTCCTCGTCGCTTGACGGCAGGGGAGCGGCGGGGCCTCTTCCGACCTATTCAGTTTCGAGAGAACCCTTCACCCTGGGGCCCAGGTGGACACGATCGGAGGTCCCGCAGCCTGTCCACAACCTTCCGCACACCCCGGCCTTCCCGGCACGCCATCGCCAGGTCCGACGGGTCGCCTTCAGCCGTGCCATCCGTTCCCGCTCGAACCGACTGACTTTTGACACCTGAAGACTGACCACTCCCTCTGGGCACCCGCCCGCGCATCCGGCCAACTGGAGCCGGCACTGTCCACTATTCTCATATTAGAATAGTTCCGTCCACACCCGATTTCGACCCAG
>JAZDPI010000110.1:0-13796 GCA_043797775.1 Candidatus Eiseniibacteriota bacterium | reverse complement strand
GAGCAATCCGAAGCAGAGAAAGAGACTCCTGTCTCTTCTGTAACTCGGAGGTCCAGTGTCTCAAACACCCCGTGTGGTTCGGCGGAACGCTGGATCAGGAAGCTCGAGGCCGATGCCGGCGTCTGAGTCTTCCAGGTGAGGCGTATGCACCCTTCGCCAGGCGAGGCTGAAATCAGAGGGATATCAACGGGCGTGGAGCCGTTCCATATGTTCCCGTACACCAGCCGGGCGAAAGTGCTCATCAGGACGTACGCTACGAGGACCGAGCATCCCTGCCCGCGCGCAACTGCAGGCTCCCGTCGAAAGTAACTCGGCGCCGACATCTGAGTGCCGTCAGGAGATATCACGATTCCCTCGGTGGTTACTTCTGTGCCGCACACTCGTGTGCCGTCGTAAGAGCTCTCGTCCGTCCACGCGACGACGTAGTTCACACCCCCGAAGGCCAGTGCAGGGCTTCGCTGATAGCGCGAAGCTCCACAGATCAGAAACCCTGCGGAATCAACCACCTCTCCGTCTCGTGCGATTCTTGCACCGACGATGTCCCATTTGCCTGCTCGGGAGTCTTCCCAGACCGTGAGGTAGCCCGTTCCGTCATAGGCAACCGCCGGCGATGTCTGGTCAGAGGGGCCGGTGGAAACCGGGATGCCTTCCGGGTCGAGCACCGTGCCCTCAGGGCTTACCCGCGCTCCATATATGTCCCACGTTCCTCCGCGGTCGTCCGCCCACACGACAACACAGCCCGTTCCTCCAAAGGCCAGGTCCGGCTTCCGCTGGTTGAACGGCACTGCGGCGATGGCAAACCCGTCCGGATCCAGGACGTTTCCGTCCGGCGCAACTCGTGCACCATAGATGTCGCAGGAACCAGTGCGATCGTCGGTCCAGACCACGAGGTAGTTCGTACCGTCAAATGCCACGGCAGGACGGACCTGGTCTCCCTGCGCACCGGCAATCAAGAAGCCGTCTGTCTCAACGACCGTGCCATCGGCCCGCACGCGCGCGCCGAAGACGTCGCTGTCTCCGCCACCAAGATCCTCCCAGACCACGAGGTAGTCGCTTCCGTCGGAGGCAACGTCCGGCTGCCAACGAACCCCGGGAGAAGCAGAGATCGGAATGGGGTACTTGTCGAGCGCTCCTCCCGTCAGGTTCACGCGAGCACTGAATACGTCTACGTCCCGCCCTCGATAGACTTCCCACACCACCAGATAGTCGCCGGCTCCGAGGGCTGCCGCCGGTACCGATTGCCACTCATTGGGCATCGACACACAGCAGCTCACCCCTGTTCCGCCCTGCTTGGTGATCTTCTTGCCATGGATGTTGAATATGCCGGTCTCGTCGCCTTCCCAGACTGCCACGTACTCAGCCCCGTTGCAGCTCACCACCGGATTGTGCCTCACCAAGTCCCAGTTGGAGGCCACGGCGATCGGCCCTTCGTCGAGCAGGGCGGCCGCGGTCGTGACTCGCCTGCTGAGGATATAGCGGTTCCCACCGGGTAATTGCACTTCCCAGACAACGAGGTAATTCTGCCCATCAAAAGCCGCGGTAGGATTCAGCTCGATGTTGGGCTCCTCGGCCACGACTTTGCCTTCGAGGTCGACCACCCCGAAGGCTTTGCTTACCCGCGCGGCATAGATGTCCGAATAACCTGCCCTGCTGTCCTGCCATACAACCAGATAGTCCGTGGTGCCAAACGTGAGCGCCGGCGATTGCTGGTTGCCTGCGGCGATCGAAATTGGCAGACCGCCCGGCTCGAGGACAGTGCCCGCCTGGTTGACCCGCGTGCCGAATATATCCAACTGGCCGTCTCTTAGCTCTTCCCAGACAACCAGCCAGTTCGTACCATCAAAGGCTACCGCGGGTGACATACAGTATTCTGATGCCAACGAAATGAGGAACCCTTCAGCGTCCAGCACGGCTCCAGAGCGATCCACCCGAGCTCCGTATATCCGCCACGCACCGGATCGCTTGTCCTGCCACACGACTAAATAGCTGGTCTTACCGAACGCCACGCAAGGGTTGTACTGTCGCTCCTGCGCAACACAAATGGGGATGTCTGCCGTGTCGACTGCGACTCCGGATCCGGTGACTCGTGTTCCGTAGATGTCAGGGTAAGTACCATCCCTGGTGTCCTGCCACACGACCAGGTAGTCTGTTCCGTCAGAAGCCAGCGCTGGATTGGTCTGGTCGTTGACCTTCTCGCAGAGGGCAAATGGAGTCAAGTCGAGAACCGCGAGCTCCCCTGCGGCCGAACTCACTCTGGCACCCCAGATGTCTTTCGAGATCCAGCAGGCCTGCTCCCACACGACCAGCCAGCCCACTCCGTCCGTAGCGATGGTCGGGGCCATCGAGCTGCAGTGAGGTCCTCCTATCAGGAATGGGATCTGTGCCGCCTGGATGTCCATTTCCGCAGGCGGAATCTGGTTGCTGGGCGGAATCGGCTCGCCGGATAATGCGCCGGAGGCTCCGCGCAGAGTTGTCCCCGCGCCAACCATCAAACAGAGCGTGGCAACCAGAGCAGCCCTAGTGGAGAACGACGATCTTACCTGCATGTTCTGTCTCACCCATCCTGAGCCTGAAGAAATACACGCCGGACGGGACCCTTCTTCCCTCCGAGTCTTCCGCGTTCCAGTTCTCCTGATAGGTTCCCGGAGGGCGCTCCTCATCCACGACGATCCTCACCAGCCTGCCTGCCACATTAAAAATGTAGAACCCGACGCGACCTGTGTGCGAGAGGCCGAACGTTACCGACGTGAAGGAGCTCAGTGGATTTGGATTCGCCGGAGATGACCAGCATGCCTCCGGCAGAATGTCAACCTGAACCTCGACGGGACCGTAGCACTCTCGTCTCGTCTCGGTCTGGAGAACAACCCTGTACCAGTAAGTCTGGCCCTGAACGACGTCGCGATCCGTGCAGGAGAAGGTGTGAGTGCCCGTCCTCGTGACGGCAAGATTCTGGACCTGGAAATCCTTGGGTATGGAGGTACTCCGTTCCACGACGAAGTCGGCTTCGCCCGCCTCGCTCAGCATGGACCAGGAGAGCTCTGCAAATCCGTGTCTCGCGCTGGCAGACAAGGATGCGAAGCAAACCGGTCCCTCCCACATCCTGCCCCAGATGCGATGCATCGGGTACGCAGGAGGGGCGGGAGAACAATCGAAAGTGACAAGAAGGCAAGCCTGCGGACCAGCGCAGACAGAGGGCACTTCCACGGAGGTGTGGCCATCGTCAACCTGGATGCCGTCAGGGTCTATCACCTTACCGTCGAGATTGACGCGCGCGGCCCGCGCGAAGGGCCTGTTGTCGAACTCCTCCCATACAATGAAGTAGTCGGTGCCGTCGAACGCGGCCCTGGGCTTGCGCTTCATGGTGCCCGCTGAGACCATCACGCCACCCCGATCAAGAATCGTCCCCTGTTTGTTCATGCGGGCCGAACAGACACCGGGAAACGCGCAATCCTCTTCGTTTACCCAGACAACCAAAAAGCGCCGGCCGTCCCAGGTTACAGCCGGGCTCGACTGGTTGCCGGGTTCCGCGCACACGGCAAACCCGTTCTTGTCCAGAACTCTGCCGTCGCGGTCGAGGCGAGCGCCGTATATGTCGGCCCCAGTCCCGCTCCGCCAGTCCTGCCACACAACGAGGTACGTTTCGCCGTCGAAGCCGATGGCCGGATCTCGCTCAAAGCAGGCTCCACGGGAAATTGCAATACCCTCGGGGTCCAGCACCATTCCCGCCGGGTCTACTCTCGTGCCGTAGATGTCCAGCGTGCCGTTGCGGTTATCGCACCAGACGGTCATGTAGTTTCTGCCGTCGAACGACAGTGCAGGTGTGCATTGATAGCCGGGCGCCGCGGAGATTGCCATGGCACACGTATCAGCCAGTGAGCCGTCTGTGTTCAGTCGGATGCCGAGAATATCCCGCGAAGCGCCAAGGCCCTCACTCTCCCACACGACCAGATAGCTCGTGCCGTCTGAAGCGGCGATGGGATTGGCCTCCGCCGCTCCCGTGGCAGCTATCGCAATTGCACCCGAATCCGATACTGTGCCACTCGAGCTCACGAGTGCTCCAAAGATGTCGCCCTTCGGGGTGCGAAGATCCTTCCACACAACCAGGTAGTCGCTACCGTTAGACGCCGCCTGCGGGGACGTTTGATTGTTCGCCTCCGTCGAAATGAGTAGGCCACTTCTGTCGAGCACGCCCTCCGGAAACTCGACTCGCGTTCCGTAGACATCACAAGTGTCATTTCTGCCGTCTTCCCAGATGGCCAGGCAGTTGCGCCCACAGGCCGCGATTGCGGGCCCAGTCTCGCTAGTCGGCGTCGCCGAGACGAGAAGGCCCAGAGGGTCGACGAGTTGGCCCGAGGGAGTCACGCGGGCTGCGTATATGTCGTAGCTCTGCCCGCCACGATTCTCTGCCCAGACTGCAACGTGCTCAGCGCCGTCAAAAACCAGCGAAAGAGAGGCGGCGGGGCGACGTGCGCTCAGCACGATCGGAGCGGAGTCTATTATCTCCAGGGCTTTGCTGATGCGTCCTACGCAGATGACTCCCCCTCCGACCACCCAGCCCCCAAGATAGTTGGTACCGTCGAATGTCAGCACAGGGCTGTGTTGGCGACCCCAGAGACCTTCGGGACACGACGAGAACATCAGGGGCGACCGGTCTATGATGTTTCCCGCTGCGGTCACTCGTAGGGCGGCCACGAGCGAGTACGTCCGTGTTTCCCATGCGACGAGATAGTTGGTTCCGTCAAATGCCAGAGTTGGGTTCTCTGTCGTGTAGAAGTCGATCCAGATGGGGAAGCCCGCAGGATCCAGGACTGCCCCGGAAGGATTGACACGAGCGCCATAAACATCTGAATCAACAACTCGGCTGTCCGACCACACGATCAGATAGCTGGTATTGCCGAAGGCAACCGCAGGGGTGACCTGATCTCCGCAGGCTCTGGAAATCGGGATGCCATCGGGGTCCAGAATGACGCCCTCCGGGGTCACTCTGGCTCCGTAGATATCATAAGGGCCACTGCGGCCGTCCGACCACACTACGAAGTAGTTATTTCCGTCAAACGCCACGGAGGGATCATTCTGATCCCCCACCTCTGCCGAGATGAGTATTCCTCCGACGTCCAGCACCCGGCCACACGAATCGATTCTCGCGCCGTAGATGTCGTAGGATCCGCTTCTCTTGTCGGACCATACCGCCAGGTAGCCGTTGCCGTCGCTTGCCACAGCGGGTTTGCATTGGTCTCTGGGGGCGTATCTGCCCACGCGGGCGCGTTCCAGCTCGAACGGCTGGCCCAACTCGGGCGGCACGGACGGAGTGGGCGAGGCAAGGGTAGTGGAGTAGGAGGGTGCACAAAACAGCAATAGTGTCGACGATGCCAGGCAGACCAGCGGTGACACACGGGCCCTCGACATCGCGGCGTGCGTCCCACGCGTCGAGGGAAGAATCTCCCGCTTCAAGTGAAGCGATTTCCTCCCGCGCCGTTTGAGCACTCTGCGGCGAAGCCGGATTACTTGTAAGAACCTCGGTGTCAACATACTCTTACCTCAGCAGCGAAGTTGCACACGGCCTATCCATGACAATACTACGCCCGCCCACAGAAGCTTTCAAGATTGTAGAAGTTGACCCGTCTTCAAGAGCCGGTGGTGCTCGCTGAGCCACCCCTCAAGCCTCTCTCCGGGTGCGCCGAATCTGAACCTTCCCGCGCTCGGCGCCGCACCTTCACTCGGAGGCCATCAAGACAACGTGTCCCGCAAACAGCTTGTTAATAGCCTCGCCAGGCGGTATCATTCTCCGATGGTCAAAATGCCCTGCTACGGGCGGTCCGCGCATCCCGGGCTCGAGTGACACCCACGTGTTCCGCCGGCACGGGACGCCGGTGCACGGCCGAGGCCGCAACGTTAAGGCAGCAGCCGCATCGAAACGCAAGACTGGGGAAGTAGAAGCCATGTCAACTCCTTACCAGCCTGAAGCTTACGCTAGATTCGTTGAAAATCTCAAGACAACGTTGAACGGTCCCAACATACGGGACGTGGATTTGAACGACCTCAAGCCCATCGCCCTGGCGAGCGGAGCGAGAACCAAGAACGGCTCCTACTGCTGGCGCTCGGCGGTTTCGAGCAGGATGGCGGCCAGGACGGTGTTTCTCGGAAGCAAGGACGTCTGGGTTCCGAAGCTGACCGACGTTCAGCGGGGCATAGTCCAGGCGGCCCCGGAAGAGCTGCACAAGGTTCTTCACCTTATGCGCACACTTCCCTTTGTGCGTATCACGCGTCGTATGTGCGACAACAGCGAATTCAATCCCGAGTGCACGCTTTACGCTTCAGTGGCCGACCCCAAGAATCACCGCCTTGCCTACATGTGGGGTAACACCCTCGCGAAGCCGGACAGACGAAAGCCGGGCCTCAAGTTCACGATGATACACATCCCCGACGAACACCCGCTGAGAATGCAGATTCTCTCCATGCCCGAGTACGATCTCAACATCGCTCTGGGGACCGACTACACGGGTGAGAACAAGACGGGCTTCTTGAGGCAAGGCATGTTCAGAGCCGACCAGCGGGGAATGCTCGGGCTTCACGCCGGTACCAAGCTTGTGACCGTGCGCGACGCGAAAGACGGGAGACTTAAGACGTTCGGCGTTTTCATGTTCGGCCTCACGGCGACGGGGAAATCCACCTGGTCCTGTCACCAGCTCGGACTCGATCACAAAAAGGGAGAAGGCACGAGGGTCGTGCAGGACGACATTGTCTTTCTGCGCAAGGACGGGAGCGCGCTGGGCACCGAAATGGGTTTCTACGTGAAGACGGACGTGGACATGCAGCAGCAGGAAGCCATGTTCAACGCCCTCAGCGACAAGACCGCTCTTCTCGAGAACCTGATGGTTGACGCCGACGGAACAGTAAATTTCCTGGACGAACGCCTCGGGGAAAACGGGCGCGGCGTCATAAGGAGAGACAGGCTGAAGGTGAAAGTGGGTCGGAGGCTCGTGGGAATAAGCGCGAGGAGCATCGATCTCCCGCCCCTCGAGGAGCTCGACGGTCTCATCTTCGCCTTCATCACTCGGCGCAACACGATCCTTCCCTTTGCGCAGGAACTTACCGCAGAGCAGGCGGTTCTGGCATACCTGTGGGGAGAGTCGACACACAGTTTTGCTACCGTCCCGGCGAAGGCGGGAGAAAGCGTGCGCATCGTCGGTACCGACGATTTCATCGTCGGTGCCCAGGGGCGGAAGGTGAATCGTTTCCACGAGATGATAATGGGGCTCGTCGAACGTTATCCCGGCAAGGTTCGTTTCTTCCAATACAATACCGGCGGTTTAGGCGAGATAATCGAGACTTCGACTGAGGGCGGTGAGACGAAGAAGAAGCTCGTCAGGAAGGCCTCGCGAGTTCCCATCCCGTTCATGGCGGCCATCCAGAGGGGAGATTTGCGGGGCACCAACCGCTACGAGCTCGGGAGATTCGGCACGAACGAGATACTCTCGTGTGAGTAGGGGGACCTCAGGGCTTATGACCCGACGAACCTCTACTCCGAGGAGCAAATCGCACGCTACGTGACGGAACTGGTAGAAGGCCGGAAGAGGTTCACCGAAGAAATCGCGAGTCAGGGGTTGAACCCGGTCATAGTCAAGCTTGCGGAGCGGTCGTTCGAGCAAGTCAGCTCCGTGGCCCGCAAGAGCAGCGCAGCCGCCGGGGGCAAGATGATGCCTGCGGAGGTGGTGGCGGCGCCGGCAGAGTCCGCACGTCAAGTCCCGACGTCGCCGTGGATAACGCCCTGGTACCCCAGATCGCGTCCCCCGAGGCCCGGAACATCCAGAAATAGCTGAGGTTTTATTCCCGTTTGCCCTATAGCACGCGCGGCGCGATGGCCGTTCTGCCGTCCGGCGCCGTGCTGGTGTGCCGGCTAGTAGTGAGAACGCCGTCGGCGTTCGGTTTTCCGGCACCATGCCGGTTTGTCGAACATTATGAGGAGGAGATCCATGAAACCCTTTGCCGCGTTTCGAACTCAGGCTCCAATCTTGGCTGCCGTCCTGGGAATTCTGCTTCTCTGTGCGACGGTCGTTCCCTCGCTGCTCTGTGCGGCCGAAGAGCAGGGTCTGCCGCCGCTTATTCCCCGGGAAATCCTCTTCGGAAATCCGGAGCGCTACGCGCCGAACATTTCGCCCGACGGCACACGCTTGGCCTATCTCGCTCCCGACGAGGGGGTCATGAACGTCTGGGTCAAGACGATAGGCAAGGACGACGACAGGGTTGTGACGAAGGACAGGAGAAGCGGTATCTTTGACTACTTCTGGGCCTACGATGGTTCACGCATAATCTATCTTCAGGATTCAGACGGCGACGAAAACACTCACGTCTTTGCCGTGGATCTCAACAGCGATGTGACGAGGGACCTCACGCCATTCCTCGGTTACAGGGCTGAGGTTCTGGCTTACGAGCCCAACTTCCCCGACGAGATGCTTGTTGCGCTCAACATTCGTAATCCCAGCCTCATGGACGTTTACAGTCTGGATCTGATCACGGGCGCACTGGAGCTTGACACCGAGAATCCGGGCAGCGTGGTCAACTGGGTCGTGGATCACGAGCTGATGGTCCGGGGGGCACAGGTCATGACCGCGGATGGAGGCGGTCAGCTTCTTGTTCGAGAGAACGGAGACAGCCCGTGGAGGGTGCTCGTCACCTGGCCGCCGGAAGACAATCTCTCGGGGGCCATCAGTTTCACGCCGGACGGAAAGGGACTCTACCTGCGAGACAGCCGCGGAGCGAACGCGATGCAGCTTGTCCACATCGAAGTCGCGACCGGGAAACAGAGCGTTCTCGCGTCCGACCCGCAGTACGACATGAACGCGATAATCGTTCATCCCAGGACGCACGTTCTTCAGGCCGTGAGCTTCCTTAAAGAGCGCGATTACTGGGTCGTGCTGGACCCGAGCATTCAGGGCGACATAGAGGCGACAAAGAAAGTTCACAAGGGAGATTTCAACCTTGTGAACAGGGACGATGCCGACAAGAATTGGATAATCAGTTTTACTAATGCCGACAGCCCCATCCCCTATTTCATCTACCACAGAGACACGCAGACCGCAGATTTTATGTTCACACACAGGCCCAGGGTCGAGAAATACACGCTTGCACCCGTGAAGCCGGTGTCGTTCAAATCGAGAGACGGCTACAGGATTTACGGCTACCTGACACTCCCCGTGGGAGTGAAGCCTTCAAAGCTACCGGCGGTCCTTTGTGTCCACGGTGGCCCCTGGGATCGTGACGTCTGGCGCTGGGACCCCATAGTGCAGTGGATTGCCAATCGCGGTTATGCGTGCTTTCAGATCAACTTCCGCGGCTCCACCGGATACGGCAAGAACTTTCTCAACGCCGGGGACAGAGAATGGGGAGCCAGGATGCACGACGACCTTATCGATGGTGTCAACTGGGCCGTCAAGCAGGGATATGTGGACCCCGCGCGTATAGGCATATACGGAGGCTCGTACGGTGGGTACGCCGCCCTGGCCGGTGCCGCCTTCACGCCGGATGTCTTTGCGTGTGCCATCGACGAATTCGGTCCCAGCAATCTTGTCACATTATTGAGATCAATCCCGCCGTACTGGGAACCGCTTCGCAGGCTCTTTGACAGGCGTGTCGGCAACCCGGATACGGAAGAAGATTTTCTCGCGTCTCGTTCGCCGCTCTTCAAGGCGGACCAGATAAAGATCCCGCTTCTCATAGGCCAGGGCGCGAACGACGTTCGAGTGAAGCAGGCGGAGAGCGAGCAGATAGTCGAGGCGCTCCGCAAGAAGGGGCTGCCGGTGGAGTACATTCTTTTCCCCGACGAGGGGCACGGTTTCCAGAAGCCTCAGAACAGGCTCAAGTTCTACGCCGCGGCGGAGGCCTTTCTGGCAAAACATCTCGGCGGGAGGACGGAGTAGCACTACGGCTTTCTTGCCGTCTCGACCCAGTCCCTTTCCCTTAAAATGCGCGCCAGAATCTCTTTGGCCACGAGATCCATGATCAATCCACCGCCGGGTTTCAGAGAGGCATGGATGTTCGCCAGCACGCGCTTGTCTTCGGCGGCCGGTCGGCAGTGGATCGGCCGTCCGTTGGTGCGTAATCTCAGTACGGTTCCCGGGGCCTCGGCGAGATCCTGGCCGAAAACCACTCCCGCAGCCTGCTCAGCTCCTGCTTCGCGAAGAAACCCAGGAAATAGAGTAGGGTCGGGAAGAGCAAGACAAGCCCCAGCTTTATGATGAGGCCGGTCACGAATCCTCTGCCGTGCGTGGCCGCGAGCGAAACGCCGTAGATACCGAACGCTACGATGAACATCAGCGCTATTCGCTTGAATTCGTGTTGCACGGGATAAAGCCTGTGGGAGATCGTGGAGAGCAACACGTTGAGAGTCAGATACGCGACTACGCTCGCGAGGGCGGCCCCCATCATCCCGAGCCTCGGAACCAGAACAAAGTTCATTCCCACGCTTACGACGGCCGCGGCTATGGAAGCGTACGAGGCATACTTCGTCTTGCTCATGATATGTATGCCTGCACCAAGCACGGCGCACATGCCGAGCAGAAGCTGCGAGAGCACAAGGAGCGGCACGACCTTGTGCGCCGGATAAAACGGCGGGGTCGCCAGAATGGCCAGCCCTTCTCTCGCAAAGATGGACAGGCAGAGCCCAAACCAGACGCAGGCGAAGGTGAAATACACGAGAACCTTCCTGTATATCTCCTTTGCGTCGTGTCGATCCAGCACCGAAAACATATACGGCGGCCACGCCATTCTGAAGGGTTCGACGATGAGGATTCTGAGCACGGTCGCGATCTTGAATCCCATGGAGAACAGTCCGACGTCCTTCAGGGTGGCGAAGTGCTGGAGGAAATATCTATCTGAAAGTGCCAGCACGATCACGGCCACGCTCCCCGGCACGAGCGGCAGGCCGAAGGAGAGAACCTGTTTAGTCTTCAACCATGAAAAGGCAAGACGTTTTCCCCTCAGCACTATTGCCAGAGCCACCACGTGAGCCACAGTCGTGCTGATCAACTCCGCCTCCAGAATACCCTGTACGTTTCTCCTGAGACCCACCACGAAGAGAATGTTGAGGCAAAACGTGAGGACGAGGCTCAGGATTGTGATGACGGAGTAAACCCCGGGCCTTTCCTCGGCCCTGAGTGCGGCGAGGCAGTTGAGAATTCCGGCGTGCATGAAGGCGGAGAATATCACCAGCCTGAAATAGAGAAGACCCTTCTCGAAGTCGAAGACGAGCGCGGAGACTTCCCGCGAGGCAAGGAGAAACAGCAGGATACAAGCGATGGAAGCAAGAAGGCAGAATGCGAGCGAAGAGACCACGACTTCTTCCTTGTCCCTCTTCTCGCCGTAGGCAAAGTAGTAGCGTATGAGGCCGGAGTTGGCCCCGAACGATATCAGTACGGAGAGAAACGCGTTGACCACCCCGGTCACGGCCAGAACGCCGTACTCCCCCGGTGTGAGATAGCGGGAGTACAGCGGGAGCATGACAAAGCCGATGAAGGGAGTTGCGACCGTGCCTATGCCGTAGATGGCCGACTGCTTTACCAGCTTCTTGATTTCTTCGAACATGTTCGTGATCTACCGATTGGGTAACGACCCGCGGCGCGCGGCCACACACTTCGCAACCAGGAGTCCGAGCCCCTTCCGCGCCTGGTTGCTCTTAAGCTTGCCTCTCGTTTTCTCGTAGGCTCTGCCGATTGCCGTCTTGAGGCTTCGCTTCCTCGCGTGAATGCTGTAGCTGAGCCGGATCTTCTCCGTCCACCAGAGTTTGTAGTCCTCGTCACCCGCCATCAAATCGAGCACCCTGTATCCCTTCTCGAAGCAGTAGCTCAATGTGTGCCTCAGCAGGAGTTTGCCTGGCGAATACCTCACGTATTCGAGATTGTAAGAAGTGTTCCAGGCGTACAGGATACCGTTGAAGGAAAAGGCCAGCAGGTAGACGGCCAGGTTGCCTCCGATTCTTGCGACAAAAAGGCGACACCTGTCGTTCCCGGCGAAGACTCCCAGAAGCTCCTTCATGAAAGCATACTTGTTTTCCACGAGGAAGAACGATCTATGCCGGGCGATCTCAAATCTCCCTCGGTTGAGCTCCCGCAGCTCCTCCATGTGACGCTCTTCGATGCGGTCGACGACGTCGAAGTCGACCTTTGTCCCATCTGCCTCGAGTTTCTTGAGATTGCGCATGACGTCCCGCCTCAGGTTTCTCCCCAACGTCGCATAGTAGCTCTCGAAGTCACCCTCTATGTTGACGTAGGGGCAACGCGTGATTATCTCCACTCTGACCTCGTGCCCCTTCCTGGCTATCTCTTTCTTGATCAGCTCAAGGTTGGGAGAGGTCTCGCTGATGTGCGTGAGAAGGATTTCGTCCCAAAGGTGGCTGTTCCGGAACAGATAGTCGAAGAAGCTTCCGATTACGTCTTCCCTCTGCCTCGCCACAAGGAAGTCGCAGTCACCGGTGAACCCGTACCCGATGAAAGACACCGTCCTTAGTTTGAGGAGCCCTCGGTACACCGCCTGCCGGCGGTGAATCATTAGCGGGGCGATCCCGATCGTCTTGCCGTCTTCTTGCGCCAGCAGGACGAGCAGCTCCTTGTCCGTGCCGAAATGCTTGAACCAGAGGGACAGCCATTCGAACGAGGACTGTACGTGTGGGGCGGTGCTCGCGGCCAGCACGTCGTCGAAAACGGGTTTCAACGATAAGAATCCCTGGAGTTCGTTCACCAGTTTGATGCTAGCCGTGGCCCCTCCTCCTGGATTACGCGCCCAGCCCGGGCCTCTCTCGCTCCGGCACGGACGCGGCCGCCCGATCTTCGGGATTCAGACGTGCTCGCGCGTCTTGCACGCTCTCGGCGATTTCGCTCGCTATTTCAGATCCTTCCACTGATGAAACTTGAATCCCAGGACGTTTGTGTACGTGATTTCCTTGGTCTCGACACAGCCGCCCTTCTGATGCGCCCGCCTCGAGGCACGATTGGGGACCGCCGCGATGCCGTAGGCCCGCACGGCACCCATTTCCTTGAGCACTTCCAGTCGCCTGGCGGACATGTAGGAGTGGAGGTTTCTGCCTCTGTACTCCGGGCGCGTGAAGGCGTCCAGAACGTACCCCTCCCCCTCTTTGAGCTGCAGGTCCACGCCGGACCAGGGTTCGTGCTCAAACTTCATCGTGACCCAACCGTACCACGCGACCGTGTTCTTGTGCCACGCCACGAGACAGATCATGCCGTCCCTGAGTCTCTCCCCGAAAAGACCCAGCTTCTCTTCTCTGACGATGTCCGTAAACAGGGGGATTTCCTCCGCCTTTAGCCTTCTGACTTCCACGTCAACCGTCGGCGGGGACACGTTAGGTACCGGCCTGGTCAGGTCCCACTCGAGCAGCCGGGCCGTCCTGTGGAAAAAGATGCGAATGGAGACGAACCTTCTCACTCTGTAGAGCACGGATTGGGCGAGCGCACCGAGGCCCCCGCCGGCATATTTCTCTCTGATTCTCGTCACGAACGACTGCATCTTCAGCGTCACCTCTGTGCGGCAGCGTCGCCTCTGCCGGGGCGCTCCGGCTCTCAAGCCAGTCTGTAGAGCCCCTTCATTATCGGAACGTTAAACACCCCGCCTGCAGCACTCACGACGTCTCCCGCAGGCGTACGAATCTCACGTATTTGCATGTCTGCAATCAGGAGAGTGACGAACTGCCGTCGTATGTCCCTGGCAAACGAGAAATCGAGTCTGAACGCGCGCTCGGATTCCTCAACTTGAACGTGGTCGCGACAGTACACATAGTCGGCGAGCTC
>JAZDPI010000101.1:0-13760 GCA_043797775.1 Candidatus Eiseniibacteriota bacterium | reverse complement strand
AATAGTCCTGCGCAACTGCGGCATCATCAACCCTGACAGCATAGACGAGTACATCGCGAGAGGCGGGTATTTTGCCCTCCACAAGGCGCTGACCGAGCTCAAGCCGGAGCAGGTCATTGATGAGGTGAAGACTTCGGGCCTGCGCGGTAGAGGTGGAGCAGGCTTCCCCACCGGTCTCAAGTGGCAGTTCACGCGGAGCGCCCCCGGCGACACGAAGTACATCATCTGTAACGCCGACGAGGGCGACCCGGGTGCATACATGGACAGAAGCGTGCTCGAGGGAGACCCGCACAGTGTTCTTGAAGGAATGACGATCGGCGCATACGCGATCGGTGCCCGAGAGGGTTACATCTATGTGAGAGCGGAGTATCCTCTCGCTATCGAGAAGCTCCAGCGGGCGATGAAGCAGGCGGAAGAACACGGTCTTCTCGGCGAGGGCATCCTCGGCACGGATTTTAGCTTCAGGGTCAGACTCAGCAAGGGTGCCGGCGCGTTTGTCTGCGGCGAAGAGACCGCCCTCATGGCGTCCATCGAGGGAAAGGTCGGCGAGCCGCGGCCGAGACCGCCCTTCCCGGCTCAGTCGGGCCTCTGGGGTAAGCCCACCAACATCAATAACGTCGAGACCTGGGCCAACATCCCGGTCATCGTTGCGAGAGGCGGAAGCTGGTACGCGGGGATTGGAACCGAGAAGAGCAAAGGCACCAAGGTGTTCTCCCTGGTCGGGAAGCTCGACCATTCGGGCCTGATAGAGGTGCCGATGGGAGTCACTCTGCGCGAGATTATTTACGACATCGGCGGCGGGATCTCCGACGGCGGCAAGTTCAAGGCGATCCAGACCGGCGGCCCATCAGGCGGCTGTCTGCCCGAGAGTCTTATCGATCTGCCCGTGGACTACGAGCGGCTCACCGAGGCAGGGGCCATCATGGGTTCGGGCGGTATGGTCGTGATGGACGACGAGGTGTGCATGGTCGACATCGCGCACTTCTTTCTGACGTTCACGGCTGCCGAATCCTGCGGCAAGTGTGCTCCGTGTAGAATCGGTACGTACGTGATGAACGAAGTACTCGGCAGGATTTGCGAGGGTCAGGGTCGTGAGGGGGACATCGAATTCTTGGAGAGTCTGGCCGAAACGATAAAATCGCTTTCGCTATGCGGCCTGGGGCAAACTGCGCCTAACCCTGTTCTCACGACGATTCGCTATTTCAGGGACGAATACGAAGCGCACATCAGGGACAAGAAGTGCCCGGCGAAGGTATGCAAGAGGAAGTTCACGGCCGAAGAAATAGCGCGGCTCAAGGAAGAGGCTGCAAAACGGAAAGAGGCTGCGAAGGGAAAAGACAAGGGACAGAAGAAAGACGTGGCCGGGCAGAAAGGGATGGTCACGAAACAAGAACCCACAAAGGGACCGAGCTCGCCGGGGCAGAAGAAGGGTTCGAAGACTTAGCGCAAAGGTAACGGCAGATGGAGTCAACCGTAAGACTAAAGATAGACGGAAGAGAGCTAGAGGTCGAGAAAGGACTCACGATCCTGGAAGCGGCGCGGACGGCAGGGATCGAGATCCCGACTCTCTGCTTTGACGAAGCGCTGGAGCCGTACGCCGCGTGCCGGCTATGCGTGGTTGAAGTGAGCGTGAAGGGTGCGAAGATATACGCCGCCTCGTGCGCTTACCCCGTAGAGAGCGGAGCCGAAGTGAGAACTTCGACTGAGACCATTCTTCTTCAGAGAAGGCTTCTGGTAGAGCTCTACCTTGCCCGCTCGCCTCAGGCGAGGAAAGTGAGGGAGCTCGCCGAGAAGCTCTGCGTCGGGGCGCCGAGGTACAAGTTCAGTGACACTCACAACTGTATCCTCTGCGGCCTCTGCGTGAGAGCTTGTCGAGAGATCGTCGGAGCCGGTGCGATTGGGTTTGCCCAGAGGGGAATGAAGAGAAAGGTGGAGCCTCCGTTCAAGAGAGGTTCGGCGGCCTGCATAAGCTGTGGGACGTGCACGACGATATGCCCGACTGAGGCAATAAGGCTTGAAGAGATTGACCGCGTGAAATCGATTCACGTTTTTGGAGATGGAACGCGCCAGGAAACCTGCGCGGTCTGCGCGGCTTTCGAAGTCGTGCCGAAACTGCCGGAGGACTACGCGAGCTGGCTTGCGGAGAAAGTCTGCTCCGGGCCGCGGAAGTGAGCCTGGACGGCGGGAATAGTCGCAGGCCGTGGAAATGAGGCCGAGACGTGGAACTGAGGCTGAGTGATCGAAATAGGCACTGCCGGACGAGTGAGCGTCGGGTCGTGGAACTGAGCACCCGGCCACTCAATTGACCGCCCGACCTCAGGTTGGAGTGACGTTGAAGACGAATGTGCGCGTAGGCGTCATACTCTGCTACTGCGGTGAAGAAATCCGCGGGGCAGTGAACATCGCCGGGCTGGAAAGCCACGCGCGAAGCCTTCCGGGCGTGGTTGTCGTGAAGGGCGATTCGTATCCCTGCTCGCGGCCTGGCGCTGCGGCGATGGGCAGACTCATAGAGGAAAACGAACTCGATCGAGTAGTCGTCGCAGGGTGTACGCCGCGACTCCACGGAAAGCTCTTGGCAGGCATTTGCGAAGGAGCCGGTCTTGCGCGCTGGTTTCTCGATGTCGCCAACATCCGCGAGCACTGTACGCGCGTCCACAGGGACAAGGGAGAGGCGACGGAGAAGGCTAAGGCGTTGATTGCCGCAAGCGTAGCGAAGGTGAGCCTTGCGGGAGAGGCAGAAACCATCAAAGCCACGCCCGTGAACACCGTGCTTGTGGTCGGCGGTGGATTCAGCGGTTTGAGTGTCGCGGCTGAGCTCGCAGGCGGAGGGCACAAGGTCACGCTTGTGGAGAAGAAGGACACACTCGGTGGAGTCCTTCTGGAGCTCGGCACCGTTTATCCGTACGGAAAGAGCGGAAAGGAGATCGTTACCGAGAAGATCTCGAGGATAGAGGGGAAGGTGGACGTCCTCACGGGTGCCACCGTTGCCGGCGCGAAAGGAAGGCCCGGTGAGTATCGAGTGACTCTCGCGTTGAACGGGAAAGAAGAAGAGCGAGTGTTCGGCTCGGTAGTCATTGCCACGGGTGCCGACTGTATCAGGACGAAGGAGATGCTGGAGTCCCTCCTGCGGCGAGAGGGTGGCGCGATCCCGGGAGAGGGGGGCGCGGTCCCCGGAGAGGTCGTGCGTCACGCAGAACGGGGCGAAGCTCTCGCCGGCGTTTCTGTCTTCACGGGTCGAGTGGCGACACAGATGGACCTTGAGAGGGCCCCGGTGAGCAGGAGCATACAGGGAGCCAACTCAGTCTGCTTCGTTAACGGGCTTCTGCCGGCCACGGCTCACGCAGGCGCGAGCCTTTACTCGCTCGTTGCTCTGAAGAACGCCGCGGCTGTTAAGGAAGCGAAACCGGATCTTGAGGTCTGGTTCGTTTTCAAGGACATCCCGAGCTCCCTGGAACGATATTTCAGAAGGGCGCGGGATGTGGATGTGAAATTTGTGAGATACAGTCGAGACGAGGACGTGCAGTTTGAAAGGGACGCAGTGATCGTGAGGCGAATTTTGCCTGGGGGCAGAGCCGGGCCGTTGGCGGGCGACGCTGTCTCGCCGGCGAAGGAGACTATTCCGTCTGCGGGCGAGGCCGCCCCTTCCGCGGGTGCGGCTACCCCGCTGAGGATCAAGGCAGGTCTGCTGGTCTTGCCGTCGCTTCTCAAACCATCGGATGAGGCGCAGCGAGTAGGAGAGTTGTTCCACGTCACGCGTGACGCGGGAGGCTTTTTCACGGAGCTCCGAATCAAGCTCAGACCGGGGGACTTCGCGGAGAGAGGGGTATTCGTTGCGGGAAACTGCCATTCTCCTGCGAGCGTGCTGGATTGCAGTGCGCAGGCGATGTCTGCCGCGTGCAGGGTGTCTCGCTTCCTGGGCGAGGAGATTTCGCGTGAGCCTTTTGTCTCAACGATCGACGAGAGAATCTGTCGCGGCTGCAGCCGTTGCGCTGAAGCATGCGAGTGGAAAGCGATAGAGATGCTGGAGCTGGAGAGCGGGCTTAAGCTTGCGAAGGTGGACGGAACCCTCTGCACGGGCTGCGGCGTGTGTTCCACCGTGTGTATCTGTGGGGCTCCTTCGCTTGCTCCGGTCGCACAGCGCCAGTTGAAAGCGATGCTGGCCCCGCTCGTGGGTTAGGGCTTGGGTGCCCCGGTTGTGCGCGCGATGGCGACTGCTGCGCGAATGTGTGGCAGCGAAATGGTCGCCGGGACGAGAAAGCCGTGAGGGCAAGGGAGCCGTCAAGGCAGGAAGACTGGGAAGCCGGTAGAGTCGTGGAGGGGAAAAGGTTGTGAAGAAGCGAAGCGGAAAGTCGAGCGTGGTGATATTCACGTGCAGTTGGTATCCGGCGATTGCCGCAGACAACGCCGGAGTCCTGGGCAAAGAATATCCGTTTGAAACTAGGATTGTGACTCTAAGTTGCGCCGGCATGCTGACGCCTTCGTTGATTCTGGATTCCTTCGGGGCCGGCGCCCAGGGGGTGCTGGTTGCGGCTTGTAAGCCCGAGGTGTGTCACTACACGAACGGCAGCTCGACCTGCGAGAAGGTCGTGGCTGAAGCTGCGGAGCTCGGCGCACTTCTGGGTATTGAAGAGGAAAGGATGCGCTTCGCTGCGTTCGACAGCGAAGACGCCGAAGCCTTCGTGAGCTGTGTGAAGGAGTTCTCGGATGGGGTCGGGAAACTGGGGCCCTTGTCTGCCGAATGAGTTCGAAAGGGCGCTTGTCGGCTGAACACGTCTGAGGAGTCGCCTGTCCGCGGAAAGAGTCTGAAAAGAGGCCGCGGCGTTCAGGATAGTCAAGACACCCGACGGTTTGAGTACCGCGGCGTTAGGAGTTTGGCGTGAGCCTGGAACGTCAGGTAGAGGAAACCAAAGCGTACAACTGCATCGAGTGCGGGATTTGTACCGGGAGCTGCCCCGTCTCGCGCGTGAACTCGGATTTCTCTCCTCGACTCATGGTTGAGAAGCTTCTTCTTGGTCCTCAGGGTGATGTACTGTCGGACAGGGAGCTTTGGTCCTGCCTCACCTGTCGCACGTGCAGCGTGCGCTGCCCGGCTCAGGTGGACTACAACGAGTTCACGAGAGCCGCGCGAGTCGCGGCGCGTGAGGCCGGGTTTGAGGGGGTCGACACGCACGCCGGTGTCCTGCGCTCAATCATGGAATTACATGCGAAGGGTTTCAAGCCGCGGAGCTCCGCGTGGCTGGACAAGAGTCTCAAAACCGCGGTGACGGGCGACGACTTTTATTTTGTGGGTTGCCTGCCCTATTTTGACGTGATTTTCAGAAACATCGAGCTTGCGAGTCTGCCCGTGGCCCGTTCTGCCGTGAAGTTGATGAACCTGGCCGGCATTACTCCGGTAGTTTCGGAGAGCGAGCGGTGTTGCGGGCACGATTTCTACTGGTCGGGCAATCACGCCGGGTTCGAAGCACTGGCCCGGTTCAACGTTAAGCTCATTTCTGAGGCGCGCGCCAAGCGGGTGATCCTCGCCTGCCCCGAGGGTTATCACACCTTTAGCCAGATCTATCCCGCTCACGTGGGCAAACTGCCCTTCGAGGTGGTTCACCTGACGGACGTCATTCTGGAGAAGGTGAAGAAGGGAGAGCTCAAGTTGGGAAGACCGCAAGGTCTGGGCGACGGGCGCGCGGGAGCGGGCGAGCGCGCGGTAGGTGGGGGCTCGGGTGAGGGCGACGATGATGGGGTGAAGGGGGGCGAGCGAGCTGCAGGCAAAGGCGACACCGGCCCGAAAGAGGACGGCGGGATGAAGGCTGGCGAGCGACCTATCAGGGTCACGTATCAAGACCCGTGCAGGATGGGGAGGATGATGGGGAAGACCGAGGAGGCGCGGGAGCTTCTGAGGCTCATCCCCGGGGTCGAGCTCGTTGAAATGCCAAGAAATCGGGCCGACGCCGTTTGCTGCGGCTCGAGCGAATGGGTCAGTTGCACGCTCTGCAACAAGCAGATTCAGCTCGAACGCCTTGCAGAGGCAAAGGAGACGGGCGCGGAGCTGCTTGTGACTTCGTGCCCGAAATGCAGAATACATTTAACCTGCGCTCTCTATGACAGGGATAGAGAGCTCGACATAAGGATCGAGGATATCACGGTCCTGGTTAACAGCGCGATGGAAAGAGGGGAGAACACGTGACTGAGGTAATGGTGATAGGGGGCGGTATCGCCGGGATTCAGGCCTCCCTGGATCTCGCCGACATGGGGGCGAAGGTCTACATGGTTGAGCGCAAGCCCAGCATCGGCGGGGTCATGGCTCAGCTGGACAAGACCTTTCCGACCAACGACTGCTCCATATGAATTCTGGCACCTAAGATGCTGGATGCCGGTCGGCATCCCAACATCGAGATTCTCGCCTACAGCGAAGTCGAGAGCGTCGCGGGTGAGGCAGGGAACTTCACCGTCAAGGTGCGTAAGAAGGCGCGCTTCGTGAAGGAAGACGTCTGCAACGCGTGCGGCGATTGTTCCGCCAAGTGCCCACGCAAGGTTCCCGACGACTTCGACATGAAGCTCCGGGATCGCCGCGCCATCTACCTCTATTTCGCCCAGGGCATTCCTGCCATCATGACGATCGACAAGGATCACTGTACTTACTTCGAGACGGGTAAGTGCAGGCTGTGCGAGAAGCTCTGCCAGAAGGGCGCAATCGACTTCGAACAGAAGGACGAGGCGCTCGAGCTTTCGGTGGGGGCAATTGTGGTCGCGACGGGCCTCGAGGTTCTCGACCCGACCCCGCTCACGCACTACGGCTACGGGCGCATCAAGAACGTTATTACAGGTCTCGAATATGAACGATTGATAAACGCGACGGGTCCCACTGGGGGGCATCTCTATCGTCCGTCCGACAAGAAGCTCGCGAAGACGGTGGCCTACGTCCAGTGCGTGGGTTCGAGAGACCTGAACTACTGCAAGTATTGCTCGAGCGTGTGCTGCATGTACGCCATCAAGGACGCGATGCTCGCGCGCGAACACGATCCCGAGGCCGTGTCTTACGTTTTCCACACCGACTTCCGCAACGTCGGAAAGTGGTTCCAGGAATACGAAATCAAGGGTCTTGAGTTGTACGGAATCAATTACGTCAGGGGTCGCGTCGCCGAGGTACAGGAAGACAAGGAAGGGACCCCGGTCGTCTGGTACGAAGACACCCGCAAACGGGAAGTCAGGTCTTTGACGGTCGAGATGGTCGTTCTTGCCGCGGCTGCGACCGCGGCCCGAGGCTCAACCGAGCTCGCAAAGATCCTGGGCATAGAGCTTGACGAGCACAGATTCGTGAGAGTGGGGAGCGAGGAGCCGGTTGAGACCTCGAAACCGGGAATATTCGCGTGCGGCTTCTGCAACGGCCCGTGCGACATTCCCGAGGCCGTATCGCAGGCGAGCGCGGCCGCGATGAGGGCGGCGGAAATCGTCCTGCCCGAGGTGAAGGTGGCTGGGGCGTGAGTCCGGGGCGCGGTAGCCGCAGTGGAGAGCCGCGGCGAGTCGTCAGGGAACGAACATAGAAGAGTGAGTGGGACGGAAATAGAGCGAACAGGGGACAGGTAAATGGGAGCGACTGAAAAGAAAGACCACACGCCGGCAGAAGAGGGACGCGGTCCGGGCGCCAGGGGGCAGCGTGACATCGAAGCACAACCTGGCAGCGACGCCGGCGAAATACGCGTAGGCGCGTTCATCTGCAATTGCGGAACCAACATCGCGGGTTTTCTGGACGCGAAGGCGGTCTCGGAGTACGCGCGTACCCTGCCCAACGTGGTGTTCTCGCGCGAGAATCTATTCTCCTGTTCAGAGGCGGGCGTGACGGACATAAAGAACGCAATCAGAGAGCATGGGCTCAACAGAGTCGTCGTCGCTGCCTGCACACCCCGCACGCACGAGCCGCTTTTCAGGGCCGTGTGCGAAGAAGCAGGCCTCAACAAGTTCCTGTTCGAATTTGTGAACATCCGCGAGCATTGCTCGTGGGTTCACAAGGAGAACAAAGAGATTGCCACAGAGAAGGCCAAGGATCTCGTGAGGATGGGTGTTGCGAGGGCGACGAGGCTCGAGCCGAAAGAGGAAATCACGACCGAGGTCAATCGCTCGGCCCTGGTCATAGGCGGTGGAGTATCCGGAATCACGTGTGCGCTTTCCCTGGCCAAGAGAGGTCTCTCGGTGAAGCTCGTCGAGAGAGAGAAGGAGCTCGGAGGGCTCCTCAGATTTGTGAATAAGCTCTATCCGTCCAACGTGTCGGCCGGCGGGTTTATTGCGGCGAAAATCAAGGAGCTTGAGAGCAGCGCGCGCGTCGAAGTGATGACCTCGAGCACCGTCACGGACGTGAGAGGTTACATCGGAAACTACAAGATCGTCGTGAGCACTAACGGTGCTGGAGCCGGGGGTGAGGTGGCGGACCTTACAGCAGCCGGGAGGAACGAGGTGTCGGGCACCGGCACATCGGGTGGCGGCAAGTCCGCACGAGTGGCGGACGAAGAGTTCTCTGTCGGCGGGCGCACCCAGTTTACCTGCGGGGTCATCGTAGTTGCCACGGGCGCAAAGCAGCTCGTCCCGGAGGGACACTTCGGATATGACGGTACGAAGGTCGTCAGCCAGCTTCATCTCGAAGGCCTGCTCAAAGACGGGAGGCTCAAGGGCGAACACTTCGTCATCATACTGTGCGCGGGGGCCAGAATCAGAGAGCGAGTTTACTGTTCGCGCATCTGCTGCATGAGCTCCATCAAGAACGCGATGCTTATCAAGGAGACGATTCCGCAGGCCACGGTGCATGTTCTCTACCGCGACCTCCAGTGCTACGGCGTCAAGAACGAGGAAATGCATCTCGAGGCGAAGAGAATGGGAGTGAGGTTCATCAACTACTCCCTCGAGACGCCGCCCGTAGTGGAAAACGGCAAGGTCACTATCTCGAACCCCATCACGGGCCGGGAGATGAAGCTGGATGCCGACCTCGTGATTCTGGCCTCGCCTCTTGTTCCCAGCGACGGCGCGGAGAAGATCTCAAAGATGCTCAAGGTTCCGCTGGACGAGAACAAGTTCTTCCTCGAGGCGCACGTGAAGCTCCGCCCGGTGGATTTCGCGACGGACGGGATATACGTCTGCGGCACGGCCCACTGGCCGGCTACGGCGGGCGAGAGCGTCTATCAGGCGCTCGGGGCCGCATCTCACGCGAGCATTCCGCTGACGAGAGGCTACGTGAAGGTTGAACCGATAGTGAGCGAGCTCGTGGACGAGGAGGCCTGCAGGGGTTGTGGGATGTGTGCGGCAGCCTGCCCGTACGGAGCCATCGAGATAATCGAAACGGAGAAGGGGCCCAAGGCCAGGATGATAAACGTTGCCTGCAAGGGCTGCGGCGTGTGCGGGGCCACGTGTTACAAACACGCAATTGGCATGAGCCATTACACGGACAAGCAGCTCGAGGCTCAAGTGAGGGCGTACCTCAAGGGAGGCGCATGAGCGCCGTCGGAGTCACACGATTGTCAGCGGTGTCGTACGAACGACGCTGGAGAAAGGCGAGTAACGGGGGAGATATATGAGCGACTTCAGGCCCAGGATTCTGGCGTTCTGCTGCAACTGGTGAGCATACGGGGCAGCAGATCTCGCCGGGGTCGCGAGAATTCAGTATCCACCTGACGTGCGCGTAATCAGGGTCATGTGTTCCGGCAGAGTAGACCCGACGATAATGGTCGAGGCCTTCCTAAACGGAGCCGACGGCGTTTTCATCGGAGCCTGTCTTCCGGGCGAGTGCCATTACTCTGACGGCAACTACCATTCTCAGGCCAGGATCTCGGTGATGAAGAGGATCCTCGCCCTTTGCGGCGTGAACCCGGACAGGCTTGAGATACGAATGATGTCCTCGGCAGAGGGACCCAAGTTCGTGAGATACACGACGGACTTCATGGAAGCCATCAAGAAGCTCGGGCCGCTCGGAGAGAGCGAGAACCTTCGAGGGGAGGAGCTCTCGCTCAAGCTTCAGGTCGCAAAACGCGTGGTGGACGGGAAGAAGATGAGATGGGTGCTGGGGAAGAAGGTCGAGTTTGCTGTGACCGGAAACCTGTACGGTGAGGTCTTCACGGAGCACGAACTGGGCCGAATGTACGACGAGATAGCTATGGATGAGTGCGCGATAGAGGAGATCTTGCTGCGCGCATCGGGGAAGCTGGTCTCGGTGAGAGAGCTTTCAGAGGCGATGAAGATTTCGTCCCAGCGCGTCCTCAGAGAACTCGTTGACATGCGCAGAATGGGCATGGCGGAGATTGAGAAGGTAGAGGGGAAAACCCCGCTCTGGCGAGTCCGGGAGGAGGGACGGCCGTTCTCCGCGAGGCTCCTGTGTGAGACTGCGGGGCAAGGGTGAGCAGGTTGGGGGCGGTCGGGTGGGAGGAGGACCGGATGGGAGGAGGATCGGATGGGAGGGAACGATCGGCGGGGACGATTAGCGGGGACGAGACCGGGGTAAGGGTGATCATACTACCGTCACGAGAATGTCGGTAACGATGAACGAACAAACAACCAGCAACAGGTCGGTGCTCATAGTCGGTGCCGGAATCGCCGGAATAGAAACGGCCCTCGAACTGGCGCAGGAAGGCGTCGAAGTGTATCTGCTCGAGCAGGGGCCGACCATCGGCGGCACGATGGCCCAGCTTGACGCAACCTATCTGTCCGGCGTTCCTGCCTTCTGCCAGATGGCCCCCAGGCTGGACGCGCTCAAGCACTTCCCCAACATACATTTGATTACAAACGCCTCACTCGAAGAGGTGAAGGGAGCGGTGGGCAATTTTGAGGTCGTGGTCAGGCAAGAGCCGTCCAGAGTCAACGACAAGTGTACGCTCTGCGGCGCCTGCGCAGTTGTGTGCCCGATAAAGCCGTTCAGCACTTTCAACGAAGGCCTGGGGTTGAGGACCGCCATTGACGCACAAAATTGGTCCGGGCTTCCCCGGCTCTACAACATTGAGAAGGAAACACCGATTTGTGTCGAGACGTGTCCGGCACACGTGGACATAAGAACGTACGTCGGTCTTGTCTCTGACGGGAAGTACGCCGAGGCCATCGAGGTGGTGCGTAAGACCAATCCGCTTCCAGCCATTTGCGGTAGAGTCTGCAATCACCCGTGCGAGAGCGCGTGTAACCGCGGGAAGTACGACGAGCCCATCGCGATAGACGCGATCAAACGATTCGCGAGCGACTACGAGGTTCGCCTCAGAAAAGAGGGGAAGATACCCCTCCCGCTCGCCACGAAGAAGAAACCGAACAGCAAGGTGGCCATCATCGGCTCCGGTCCCGCGGGCCTCACTGCGGCTTACGACCTTGCACTCAAGGGGCGCGAGTGCACGATATTCGAGGCACTGCCGGTCCCGGGCGGCATGCTCTGGGTCGGGATTCCGGAATACAGGCTCCCGCGTCACATAATCGAGTCGGACATCGAGTACATCACTGCACTGGGTGTCGAGCTCAAGCTCAACGCCCCGATAGGGAAGGACCTCACCATCGACGACCTCTTCAAACAGGGCTTCAGGGCCGTGTTCTTCGGAGTCGGCGCTCACAGAGGATTGAAGCTCGGGGTGCCGGGAGAGGACGACTTCGATGGATTCCTGGATTGTGTGGTCTTCCTGAGGCGAATCAACCTCGAGGACAAGACGAAGCCGGGCAAGAAGGTAATCGTCATCGGGGGCGGGAACTCGGCCATCGACTCTGCCCGCACCGCGTGGCGCCTGGGCTGCGACGAAGTGAGCATTCTGTACAGGAGAAGCCGCAGAGAGATGCCGGCAAACCCGTGGGAGATAGACGAAGCCGAGCGCGAAGGCGTCAAGATCTACTATCTCGCGGCGCCGATTAAGATTCTGGGCAAGGACGGCAAGGTCACGGGCATGCGCTGCACGAAAATGAGGCTCGGAAAGCTGGACGCGAGCGGGCGCCGTAGCCCCATTCCGATCGAGGGTTCAGAGTTTGAGATAGAGGCCGATTGCATCGTGCCGGCGATAAGTCAGGAACCGGACATCTCGTTCCTGCACGAAGGTCACGGGCTTAAGATTTCCAGGTGGAATTCGTTCGTCGTTGACGAACAGACGATGGCGACCAACAGGCCCGGTGTTTTTGCGGCCGGGGACTGTGTGACGGGGCCTGCGACGATCATTCAGGCCATCGCTGCGGCGCACACAGCGGCCGATTCGATTGAGAAGTACTTGGAGGAGTCGTAGGCGGGCACGCCGACAAGGCTGCGTCCTGTGAGGTATGCAGCCGGTGAAGCGCCCGGAGGTGGGTGGCAGGGCCCGCAACAAGAGCAAGCGTGAATATGAAAAAGAGCAAGTTCATAACAGACTTTAGTGACATCCCTAAGCGGCGGGAGAAGATGCCGCACCTTCATCTCGAAGAGCGGACGCAGAGTTTTCGCGAGGTGGAGCTGGGATTTGATGAAGAAGGTGCGATACGGGAGTCGCGGCGCTGCCTGAGCTGCAGGCGCTGCATCGGATGCGGCCTTTGCCTGGCGGAGTGCGACTCCAGGGCCGTCGCGTACGACGACGCCGGACGGACTCTCAAGCTCAAGGTGGGTGCGATCGTCCTCACGCCCGGTCTTGACGAGTTCGATGCGGGCAGAATTCGTGAGCTCGGCTACAAGCAGTTTTCGAACGTCGTCACAAGCATCGAATTGGAGAGAATGCTCAGTCCCACCGGTCCATACGGCGGCCACGTGCTCAGGCCCTCCGACGGTGACATACCTTCAAGAATCGCCTTCATCCAGTGCGTCGGTTCGAGGAGCGAGGCCATCGGTGCGGATTTCTGTTCAAGCATTTGCTGCATGACCGCACTCAAGGAATCGATCTCGCTTGTCGGGCGGATTCCCGGGGCGAGCATCACCATCCTGCATAGAGACGTCAGACCTCTCGGGAAAGACTCGGAGGAGTTTTACCAAAAGGCGTTGGCCGAGGAGCGGATAGCCTTTGTGCGTGCCGGCGTTACGAGTGTGAAGGAAGTGAGCGAGACAGGAAACCTTGCGGTGGAGTTCTCTCCCGGCGGGGGTTCTCGCAGTGAGGAGTTCGAGCTGGTGGTGCTTTCGGTGGGGATCAGAGCCTCCGGAACGGTGAGGGCGCTTTCAAGAAAGACGGGAGTGAGACTGAACAAGTTCGGTTTCTGCGGAACTGACCCCGTTGCCGTGTGTGCGACTGCGAAGGACGGAATCCTGGCTGCCGGCGCCTGTGCGGGGCCGAAGGACGTGAGCGAAACCGTGTGCAGTGCCCATGCAGTAGCGGCGGTCGCGCTTCGCAAGATCGGGGAACCGCATCAGCCTCAGGGCTGCGGGGTGGACGCGGGTGTCTCCGATGTAGGTGCGGAGAGCGCCAGTGTGGATGGGGCCAGTGATGGGATGGGTGCGCGCGGAGCACAGGGGGCCGATGCGCGCGCGCCGCGCGCGGGTCGTGGAGGCGATGCAGGCGAGAGTGACCGTACGGCCGTCCTTATCTGTGAGTATGGGCTTTCTTCCGGTTCGAGTGCTGATCTCGCACAACTGCAACAGAAGCTGAAAACACTTCCCGGGGTCTCGCTGGTGAAGAGCTCTGCATTTTTGTGTGCGGAGCTCTCGCGGCAGGATCTGAGAGATGAGATAGCAAAGGCGGGCGCGGCTCGAACGATCATCGTACCGTGCTACGAGTCAACGTATCGCCCTCTCTTTGAACGCCAGCTCGGTATAGGCAGCGGTGATGATGGGGGTAGCAATCGCGGCGGAGACGCCTGCGTGGTTGGTGAAGGGA
>JAZDPI010000174.1:0-11340 GCA_043797775.1 Candidatus Eiseniibacteriota bacterium | reverse complement strand
ACGCCCACCACGAGAACGACGTGAGGGGTGCCCCTTGTGACTTCCGCGGTTGACGGCTTCTGCATGATGCCCCTTATCTCGCTTTTCATGCACGAAAGAAGATCTGATTCGCCGCCGGTGCCGGCCTGCTTCACGTGATTACGCAGGCTCTCGACGAGCCTTTCCGTCGTTTGCACACCTACGTCTGCTGCAAGCAGGAACTCCTCGATCTGGCCGACAGAGTCTCCGTCGGGCGCAGGTCCGGCCGAGAGAACGCGTCCTATGCCGGCAAGGAGTCCTCTTCTTGTTTTCTGCAGGCCTCTTCTGAGTCTATCCAGCACGGGGCTCCGAATGCCTGCCTGCCCGGTGAGCGTTCCGGCTCGACCCGAGACGGGGCGGCGGGAAAATCGTCCAGACCCAAGGGGACGTGAATCCACGAGCCGGCAGGCCCCTGGGAACCTGCCGGCTCGATTCTCTCAAATCGCTGCTTTCAGTGCAAGGGGTTCAGGCCGTCACGGGGACTTCTTCCTCCGAGTACTGAGCTGCCTTCTCCGTCCCTGTGAGCCTGACCGATACAACCTTCGACACCCCCGGCTCCTGCATGGTTATCCCATACAGGCAGTCGGCCGCCGCCATCGTCCTCTTGTTGTGGGTGATGACGATGAATTGGGTTCTCTCGTTGAACTTCTTGAGCATACTCACAAATCTGTTTATATTCGCGTCGTCCAGAGGCGCGTCCACCTCATCCAGAATGCAGAACGGGCTAGGCTTGACGAGGTAAATCCCGAAGAGAAGAGCTATCGCAGTGAGAGCTCTCTCCCCGCCGGACAACAGGTTCAGTCCCTCCAGCTTCTTGCCTTTCGGCCTTGCAACGATCTCGATTTCCGCCTCCAGCGGATCATCGCCGACCAATCTCAACTCCGCGTCTCCTCCCTCGAAGAGAGTGCGGAAGGTGTCCTGGAACCTGCCCTGAACCTCGTTGAACGTCTCGAGAAACATGGTGGAGGCCTTCTCGTTGATCTTCGTTATGACTTCCAGCAGCGAGCTCTTGGCCTCAAGCAGGTCGTCCCTTTGACCTTTGATGAAATCGAGCCGCTCCCTCTTTCTCTCGTATTCTTCAAGGGCCAAGAGGTTGACGGGGCCGAGGTTTCTCATCTTCTCGCGCAGAATACCAAGCTTCTGCTCGGCTTCTATGGAATTGAACTCCTCGGGCGGCGAGGGCTCGGCTGTCACGTCGGCTCCGTATTGAGAATGTACTCTCCTGGCCACTCCCTCGCGTTCGATCCTGTGTTTCGTCAGACTCAGCTCGAGAGCATGCGATTCCTGGGAGAGGCCCTCCAGAACCCGTCTTTCTTCACGAATCCGCCTCTCGATTTCCTCGATCTCCTGCCTCAGAGAAACGTAGGCGCTCCTCGCACTCTCCAGCTTCCCGTCTCTCTCAGATCTTACCTGGCCGATCTGTGTGACCTCGGCCTCCAGGCCTGCCAGTTCATCGTCCCCCTGGCCGAGTACGAATCTGGTCTGTTCGAGCCACGTTCTCTTCCTGACAATCTCCTCCTGGAGCTGAGCTCTCTCCTCCTCAAGCCTCACAATAACGGAGCCGAGCTCGCCCTTTCGAGAGACCTGCTTCACTTCAGACAGCCTGAGCTCATTCAGTTCTCTCATCGCCGCGTCACGCTGCTGCTCACTCTCCCTGAGAAGAGACGTTGCGTTCTCCGGTTCTTCGCCAAGCGGTGTGACGGAACCTCTTATCTGAGAGATCTCCTCCTCGAGACGGCGCGAGTCCTCCCTGAGAACCGCGAGCCTCGCCTGGAGTTCCTGCCGTCGCTGTTCGAGGAACCGTACTCGAGACTCGGTTACCTTCGCCTCCGCTCTGTGCCCCGAGATGCCGTTTTCCACGACGGCAATCGAATCACGAAGCGAGCCGAGCTCAACCCCGGCGGCCGAACCTCGTTCCTCGAGGTCAACCTTCCTCTTCTCCAACTCGCACCTGGCACTAACGCAATCCGAGACTTCCTTCTCTATCTCCGCGAACTGATTCCTTCGCTCGGCAAGCTCGGTGTCCACACCAAAGGCGCCGGCGTCGGCCGGCTTGCCCCTCTTGAGCACGCCTCGCTTCGAGATCACAGAGCCGTCGTGCGTCACAATCGTGAGGTTAAGGTCGCGACCGATCCCGGCGCCCCTCACGGCATCTGAAGACTCGACTATGACCGAATCCCCCAGAATCTCTCTCAGCGATTCTCTCACGCCGTCGGGGCACTCGACGAGTTCGATCGCTCTGCCGACGACTCCGCGCAGACCGGCGTGCGACCGGCCCGCGTCCCCGCCGGAGGTATGCCCGCCGCCCTCGCTGCGTTCACCTCGGCTTCCGGGTCTTCCCTCTGCAACGAGGACGCTGAAGCGGCCGGGTATGTTCTCTGCGAGAACGTCGAAGCACGAGAAAGCGGCGTCTGCGTCGCTCACGACCACGATCGGACCGTACTCGCTCAGAAGTGCGTCGAAAGCGGCCGCGACGTGGGACGGCGTTTCTATGAGGTCCTCCAGGAGTCCAATGGTGCTCACGGGCGAGGCGGCAAGCGTCTTTCGTATGAGTTCGTTTCTCTCGCGATGCCTCAGACTGGCCGACTCAAGGACTCCGATCTGACCTTCAGTCTTCTTGAGATCGCCCGACAGCCGGGCCTCCCTATCTCTCACCTTCGATATCTCGGCCTCCAGCTCCAGCTGCTCGGCCGTCACTCGACGTATCGCCGCCTGGAGCTGCTCGAGTCTCTCCCTTCGCTCGGTCAACTCCCCGAGCGAGACCTCGTCGACCGAGCCAAGCTCATCCAGCCTCTGCTTCAATTCGGTGATTTCCCGGGACACCTCCGCCACCCGCTTCTCCGTCTCGCTCTGAATGGCGGCCAATTCCCCAGTTTCAGTGCTCTTTGTGTCTCGCTGGATCTCGTCTCCGACAATTCCTTCTCGCGTGATTCGGCAGTCGACCTGAGCCTGAAGAGCTTCACCTCCCCATCCGCGGCTTCCACCTCTTTCTCCTTCACGCGTGTCTCCAAATCGGCGAGGGAGCTCTCCAGATTCCTGATCTCGCCGGCCGCCTGAGCAGCCTTCTCCCGCGTCAGCCCCAGCCTCTCGGCAAGGCGAAGCAGGTCGTCGGAAAGCTCGCCGCACTTGGAATCAAGAGCAGCCTTTCTCTCGCGCAGCACCAGAATTCTGTCGTTCGCCTTTGACTGCCTCTCTTCGACTTCCGCCACGTCGTGAGCGGCCGCATTCACACGCTCCTCTACTTCCAACAACGTGACCTTGAGCTTCTCCGACGAAGCGTCCTGAGAGTCTAGCGAAGCCGCGCGCTGGGTCCTGTTGGAGAGACAGACTTCCAGCTCCGCGCTGAGCCTGTCCACCTCTCCGTCGTACTGCAGGTACGCCAGCACTCCCAGCGAGACGTCGAGCTGTCTGATCTCGGCCTCCAGTCGCTTGAACTTCCGGGCCCTCGCGATCTGTCTGCGGAGAGAATTGGCCTCTCTTTCGATCTCGACAAGGATGTCGTTGACTCTGACGACGTCACCCTCGGTGGCCTCGAGCTTGAGAAGCGCCTCCCTCTTACGCACCTTGTACTTCATTATTCCCGCCGCTTCCTCGAAGAGGAGCCTTCGGTGACCGCTGTTGTCGCTCAGCACGTTGTCGACCATCTCCTGTTCGATCAGAGAATAAGCGTGGCTTCCGATTCCGGTGTCGAAGAAGATGTCACGTATGTCCTTCAGCCGGCAGGCGGTTTTGTTGAGAGAATACTCGCTCATCCCGTCTCGGAAGATCCTCCTGCCAAGCTCGATCTCGTCGTACTCCAGAGGGACGATCGGCCTGGAATTGGAGAAGGTGAGCGTCACATCCGCCATGCCGAGCGGCTTGCGAGACACCGTTCCGTTGAAGATCACGTCGCCCATGCTGCCGCCGCGCAGAGCCTTTGCACTCTGCTCGCCCAGAACCCATCTGATTGCGTCGGCGATGTTGGTTTTGCCACATCCGTTCGGCCCGACCACACAGGTTATCCCGGAACCGAATTCCAGCTTGAGTCTCTGAGGAAACGACTTAAAACCAAGAATTTCAAGTTTCTTCAAACGCATCGCTAATCTGTCACCCCTCCGGAGAAAATCCTTACCTTAGGTGCGAGCTTCAGGGGCTCTATCCGAGAGGCAGCCGCGGTGGCGTCCTCTTCGCGTTCGAAAGGCCCGACGAGTACCCTGTACCACATTCCTCTTGCGCCGAGGTCAATCGGAACTACGAAAGACCTGACACCGTTGTTGGCAAGAGTCAACGAATCGCTGCGTGCGTTCTCGTACGTCTTGAAGGAGCTCACGTGGAGATAGATGGGGCCATCTCCAATACCGTGATCTTCCCCGGGGACGCGACCCTCACCGATTTGCGCGGGCACCGAACTCACTGCCCGCGAGCTCGAGGTCTGCCGGCGCGCGACTTCCGGCACCGCCTTGCGCGGAACTGCGGCCCGCGCGCTGTCGGAGGCCGAAACCACGCTCTCTTTCGAATCGCCCACCGCCTCGCCGGCTCCCATGATGCCGTCCGAGCCCGGAAGGACGATCGATCGCATCGCGCGATCCGGCACCGCCTGTTTCCCGCGTTCCACGAGTCTTACACCGCTCAATGCAAGCGCGCCGATCGTCACGGCCACCGCACCCAACCCTATCACAAACGGGAGCATGCGTCTCCTCTTCTGCCCGAACAGTGCCGTGTCTACCAGAAGGGATTCCTCTCGGGAAGAGGTCTCATGCGCCTCGCCTTCGGCGGCAGCGTCCCCCGTCTCGGCAGGCTCCGCCTCCCGCGTCTCCACGGACTCGGGCTCGGCCACCAGCTCCAGGGTCTCCGCGTGTTCGTCGAGAGCGGGACCGCCGGCCCCAGTGACCGGCGCCTCAGCTTGCGCCCGATCTGCCTGCGCCTCAGCCTGCGCTCGATCAGCTTGTGCCCGACCGTCTGTGGGCTCCGGTGGAAGCGATTTTTCAATCAGCGCGGTCCATTTGTCGGCCTCCGAGGCGTCGCCGTCCGTCGACGCACCGATCACCTCGACCTCACTCGCGTCTGCCCCGAGCACCAGGGTTTCCCGCTCCTCAACCTCAGGCAATTCCTGGCCGACCAGGCCTATCACGGGAATGTCCGCCTGCCACAACTTCGAGAAGTCACTCCGTATGTCCTCGCGCCTCCCGGCCGTCCTGTTCATGCAGAGGAGCACACCGTCCACGTATCTGAGAACCGGGTTGACGGCTCCCGACGGGAGAATCGGAGGAACACACGCCACCGTGATGTCGGCCTTGGCCCTCAAGGAGTAGAAGACTCTTTCCAACTCTCTGCCCATGAGCTCGCTCTCGGAGGAGACCGGATGGGACCCGGCACCGACTACGTAGATCCCCCCTATTTCAGTCTCGTCTGCGGCGGCGAAGAAAGAACAGCCGTACTTCACCATGTCGATGAAGCCTTCCTTGCCGTCCGACTTGGTGACGGTCTGAAGCGACGGTGACCGCAGGTCACAATCCATCAGCACGACCCTCTGGACAAGCTTCCGCAGCGCCACGGCCAGAGAGCACACGAAGGGCCTGATACTGAGACGAGTCGTCATTCCACAGACGGCGACGATGTCGAGCGGTGATATCTCGCGAAGCTGAACGAGTCTCTTCACGACCTCGTTCGACCCGGAGACCCAGCCGTGCTTCGAGAGAAGAGAGAAGTCTCTTTCCCACGCGCCGATCTCTTCACTCACGATGAGGTCGCCCAGCAACGGGATCTTGAGTTCGTTCGACGCGGAGGACGCGCTTCTGTAACAACTTGAACCAGAGACGTGATCTCGTCTTTCACCAGAAGAAGGGGCGACGTCCTCGAATTCGTCCTTGCCCATCTAGCCTCTCCTTCGCGCTTCGGTTGCCACGCGATTCAAAGCCTCTTCCACAATCTGCTCCTCCTCGGGAAGAACAGTCCTCAGATCCAGGCACACCGCCTCTTTCTCAATCCTCGCGACCACGGGGATTTCCCCCTCCCGCAGGATTCTCTCGACGCAATTCTCGTCGAGAATCTTCGATCGGACAACAACGATCTTCGTCGGAACAGAGACGTCGGGAAGTGCGCCTCCGCCTATCTCCGACACACCACCCGCCAGCTCGAAGCTGAGAACGTCGCTCAGGCTCTGGAGCCTCGCGACGAGGGACTTCGCGCGTTCCCCTATGGCCTCCTCTCCCTGCGTTATCATTCTTATGCAGGGAATGCGCTCCCGGACGGACGCGGGGTCCATGAACTCGAGCAGCGTTGCTTCAAGGGCCGTGGCGGTGAGCTTGTCGATTCTCAGCGCCCTTCCGAGCGGGTTCTTCTTGATCGCGTCCACGTATCGCTTCTTGCCGACTATGATGCCGGCCTGCGGCCCCCCCAGGAGCTTGTCGCCGCTGAAGCTGACGACGCCGGCCCCCAGCTCCACTCTGTTTTCGACGACCGGCTCCGGCGGAAGGCCGAACTGCGAGAGGTCGATCAGTGCTCCGCTCCCCAAGTCTTCCATGACGGGAACGCTCGCCTTCTCTCCCAGACTCACGAGCTCCTCGAGCGAAACCTCTGCAACGAATCCCACCATTCTGAAATTGCTCTTGTGCACCTTGAGGAGCAGCGCCGTGTCGGGGCCGATCGCCTTTTCGTAGTCCTGGATCGTCGTTCGATTCGTCGTGCCCACTTCCACAAGCCTTGCCCCGCTCTTTGTCATGATCTCCGGCAGCCTGAACGAGCCTCCTATCTCAACGAGCTCGCCTCTCGAGACGACCACCTGCCTTCCGTCGGCCAGGGAATTCAACGCAAGCAGTACGGCCCCCGCGTTGTTGTTGACGACGTGGGACGCCTCTGCGCCGGTGAGGTCCTCAAGCAGCCTTTCGAGGTGAATCTGTCTTGTGGTTCTCCTCCCGCTTTCGAGATCGTACTCCAAGTTGGTATAGTACCGGGCCGCTTCTCCGATCGCGTCCGCCGCGGAGGGCGCGAGTATCGCCCGCCCGATGTTCGTGTGGAGAACGACGCCGGTCGCATTCACGACGCGCCTCATGCTCTTGGCCATCTTGGTGTCCAGAATCCGCCTGGCCGCCCTGCCGATGTCCTCGAGGGGGCTCGCCGTCGTGATCTCACCCGAAAGAAGTTTCACCCGCTCCTCTTCCAGGGCCTTCCTGACCGCCGCGACAACCAGAGGACGATAGTACGCCCCCACGAGCGGTCTCAACGGATCGCTCTGGATGACGAGCTCGACGGAGGGAATGCCTCTAAGTATTTCCTTCCTATTTCGTTGCACTGCCGCAAACTACCAAATGTTGTGGAAACGGTCAAGCCAATTATACAAGATAGAGTGCTTGAAGCGGACGCTTCCGTTGGCTATTCTACAGTCTGTGGGGCGTGTGTAAAGGCCCCTTTGCGACGCGACATTTCCGGAGGGCGCAGGAACGATGTCCGGTCCCAGGTCACTCACATATCACGCATGTGCCGTCAAGTCGGCCGTGGTGCTTCTCGCGTGCTTACTTGCTCTCACGGCGTGCTGCGCAAGGCTCGGCAGGAGACCGGAGCCGGCCATCTACGGCGGCACGCTCGTTGAGACCCGAAGGCTCGACACGTCGTGCCTCAGGGGAAAGCGCGTAGTCCTGGATCCCGGTCACGGCGGCAGCTTCACCGGGGCAATGGGAAGAGGCGGCCTCAAGGAATCCGACGTCAACCTGGGGGTCGCGCTCTATCTCTGGGGTCTCTTGAGAGAGGCGGGCGCCGAGGTTCTGCTCACCCGATCGTCCGACAGGGATTTCCTGGCGGGACAGAACGAGACGCTCCGCGACGACCTGTACCGGAGGACGGAGCTGGCGAAATCCTTCAATCCCGACGTCTTTCTCTCTCTCCATCACAATGCTGACATATCCGGAGCTCGCACGAAGAACCAGATTGAAACCTACTTCAAGCTGCTGGACGAGGGTCCGTCCAGAGACATCGCCGTCCTGATTCAGTCGCGTCTTGCGGAAGGACTGCAGATTCCGGAGAGCCACGTGCTTCCGGGAAACTACTACGTCCTCAGAAACGCTGCCTGCCCCGCGGTGCTCGGCGAGCCCTCGTACTTGACGAACCCGTGGGTGGAGAAAAAGCTGAGGCTGGCCGAGAAGCAGCTCCTCGAGGCGCAGGCCTATTTCCTGGCCCTGCTGGACTACTTCGGCCGCGGCGTGCCGCACATCGCGTCAATCACGCCTTGCGACACGCTCATCCAGGATGACAGGCCCGTCTTCTCTGCCGCGGTGCTGAGCCCGGAGGCCGGAATCGACTCCAATTCGGCAACCTGCAGGATAGACGGGAACCCGACCCGGGCCAGGATCAGCCCCGGAGGGGATTCGATTTCCGCGAGGTCCCCTTATTCTCTGTCGGAGGGAACGCACGTCGTGTGCTTCTCGTGCCGGAACCTGAACGGGAACGCTTCCGCGGAGAGGTGCTGCACTCTCAGGGTCGCTCTTGAGCCGATTCAGATATGCCTGAGTGCCGTGCCCGCCTCTCTTCCTCACAGCGGGCCTGTCCTGATGAGAGGGATTCTGACGAACGGCCGTGGACGAGTCGTGGGCGGCGAGAGGCCGGTCGAGTTTACTGCAAGCGCAGGGAGCCTCTCGGACGGCAGCGTCACGTCTTCCGACGGCGTGAGCTACAGCCTCTTCTGGCCCGATACCTCTCAGACCCACAGCGCCGTGCGCGTGCGCTCCGGGGCGCTGGCTGATTCGCTGACTCTGCGGAGATCGAACGCCTCGACGGTGCCGCTCAGAGTCGCGAGCGAGGACGGTGCTCTCCCGAGACACGTGATTCTTCACTCCGACGAGACTTCTCTCGAGGACGGCTTTGCGCCGGGACGCATTGCCCTCCCCTCCGATGCAGCTTCGGTCCTAGACGTGACTCCCGAGGGGTTGACCGTCCTGAAGTTGACTCCGGGACGCGAAGCGTTCCTCACGACGCCCGGCTTCTTGCCGTGTGCTCTGGACCTTTCGCCGCGGTCTCCCGCGCGAGCCGGCGAGCCCTATGCGACAGTGAGACTGAGACGGCCGGTTTCCGGAGTGCTCGCCGCGCGGCGCATAACAATTGACGCCGCCGACTCCGGAACGGAAGCGTCTCCCAGCCGGCTGGCTTCTGTCTGTCTCGGGCGAATGGTGTCCGGGGCCGGAGCGCATCCGACGCCCCTCTTCACGTCCTCCTGCGGGCCCGTTCCGGATGCCGAGAGAGTCCGGCAGTCAGAGGTCGCCCGGTGCGAGCTTTATTTGAGAATCGAGCTCACCCGCGACGCCTCCTGCACGGTCTCTTACGCGCCGGGGAGCACCGCCGGGAAGAGAATCGGAGAGAGGCTGGTTCGCTGGTGGAGGAGGATTCTCCACGCTGAAGGGAGGCTGCGCGCGAGGGGAGGCCTTCCGGCGCGGGAACCCTCACTCAGAGAGAGCGCACACTACGTCCTTCTGCACACGAGTTGTCCCGCCCTGATTATCGGACTGCCGGCCGGAGATCGATCAGACAATGAGGCACTGGGGCCGCTCGCGGCTTACGCTCTATACCTGGCGGTGGCGGAGGAGTTCGGGCTCAACGTGGAGGACCTTGTCGAGCTCAACGTGAGCGTGCCGCGAGGAACTCACGAAACTGCAACTCTGGTTCTGGATGAGCTGATCTTCCTGCCCGCGGAGAATCTGCTCACTCTCTTCTGCGAAGCCGGGGAGCACGTCGTAAGGCTCGAGCCCTCGAGTGTTCGGGAAACCCTCGGACTCGAGGGTCCCGAAACGGCCCGCGAGTACAGAATCTTTCGACGGCTGGAGCTTCAGAAGGGAGACAGGACGACCATCGAGCTCGCCTACTGACCCTGTTTCAGGTACGTAGAAGCAAGCTCCTTATACTCTAGGGCGGACCGCCTTATCCCGGCGAGAGTCGAAGCGTCCACGTCCTTCTTCCTGACGGCGGGAATGCCGGCGACCAGAGAGCGCGGGGGAATCCGTGTGCCCTGCAGGACGACCGCCCCGGACGCCACTATTGAGCCCTCGCCCACTTCGGCCCCGTCCAGAATGATCGCACCCATGCCTATCAGGCAGTCGTTCCCGATGCGGCATCCGTGCAACACGCAGCCGTGCCCGACGGTGACGTTGTCTCCCACGACGAGGGGGAACGCGTCGGTCGTCACGTGCAGAACGCACGTCTCCTGGACGTTCGAGCAGGCGCCTATTCTGATGAAATGAACGTCGCCGCGCAGGGTGGCGTTGAACCACACGCTCGAGAAATCACCGATTGAGACGTCTCCTATTACCGTCGCGTTCTCAGCGACGAAGACGTCTCTCCCAAGAATCGGCGATTTGTTCTTGTAGGGTCTTATCAAGCCGGTCAACCGCGCAAGTGGAAATCAGGGGACAAACTTCCCGAAGTCCTCAGGACTGAGCGCCTCCAGGAATTTCCTCAGCTCTTCCGCCCTCTCTTCCTCCGTCTTGTCCTTCTCGTCCTTCTCCGAAAGGCCTATGTCCCTGGCGCCTTCGAGCAGCGTGTCGGACAGAAAGATCGGAGAATTGGTCTTCAGGGCGAGCGCAATGCTGTCACTCGGCCTCGCGTCGACGTTGACTATCTCCTTGTCCTTTTCTCTCTCCAGAAGGATGTGGGCGTAGAACGTGTTGTCACGCAGATCCGAAATCACGATTTTTGACACTCTGGCCCTGAGCCCTCTGACGATCGTGGCCATCAGATCGTGGGTCAGGGGGCGCTGGAATTTCTTTCCGGCAAGCTCCATCATGATTGCACTCGCCTCTGCGGGCCCTATCCATATCGGAAGCACTCGCGAGCCGTCGCGCTCTCGCAGTATAACCACGTGACTCTTGGTTCTCTCGTCGTAGGCCAGCCCGCCCACCATCACCTCAATCACCGGCCTCACCTCCCGCTACTGCCCCGGCGACAAGGACTTCGTCGCCTTTTTCTTGACGTCCTCGACGGTCCCTATCTTCTGAGATTCGTCTCGCATGTTCTCGATCATCCATCTGGCGGAGTCGACAAGCTCGGAGTCCGGATATTCGGCAATCACAACCTTGAACGCCTCCTCCGCCCTGCCGTAGTCCTTGAGTTCCTCCGAACAAATGAAGCCGATCATGAACTGCGCCTGCGCCGCATGCTTGCTCTCGGGGTATCTCTTGACCAGATCCTCGTAAATGGCGACCCGCTGGCGGCTGTCTTTCGTGTCCATTGCCGCCTGGAAAAGCTCCTCTGGAGTTGTCGCCACGGCCGGAGGGAGCGCCTTGGCCGCCTCGACCGTGCTGTCCTCGATCATGTACTCGACCGGGAACCTCTTCTTTGCTTCCTCGTACATGTCCTTCTTGA
>JAZDPI010000079.1:0-5772 GCA_043797775.1 Candidatus Eiseniibacteriota bacterium | reverse complement strand
CGCAACGGCCAACCCGACCGAGACGATCCCCACCGATACGAAAAAGCCTTTGCGTAGAGCGCGCTTAGTCATAAACGCATGGCCAGACAGGTTGATCATCACAAATGCGGCCCGGCGAACGGCATTCCCGGGTCGCGCAGGTACGATGTCTCTTGCCGCTGCCTCGATACTGCTTGCCGCCTGAAACACCAGGTGGAATCAGACTGCTCGCCCCCGTGCGCAGTCGTCTGAGACCTGCGGCAGATAGATCTTGAAGGTAGTACCGTGTTTGATCTCGCTCTGAAAGGAAACAGTCCCACTGTTCTCCTTCAGAATGCGATCGACTATGGAGAGCCCGAGCCCGGTTCCATGCTCCTTGGTCGTGAAGAACGGCTTGAAAATCCTCGATTGCGTCTCCGCGTCCATGCCGTGACCGGTATCGCTGACTGAGAGAAGCACGCAAGAGCCGCACTGACACGACGAGAGTTGGATGGCGATGTTGTCCTCCATGGCCGCGTTCGCTGTTTCGATTATCAGTCTCTCGCCGTCAGGCATCGCCTGTTGAGCATTCACAACCAGTCCATGCTGCTCTTGTTGGGACTCAATCTCGACCGGGAAATCCACCTGAGTCGATGCGTGTGCACTGTCGTCGTTCTTCATCTACCCTCGTCAATAACACCGGCCGGGCCAATCGAGGCTCGCGCGACAAGACCGGCCACGGCGCGAATGAAGAGAGTGGTGCTTCTACCTCTTCATCCTCTCTCGGGTGTCATTCGGCTCCGCGGCCATCTTTTACGTTATCACAGGCGCTCTCAGAATGGAATCCCAAAACCTCGGCTCGCGCGCACTGCGAAAGGCATAACGCCGTGCTCTTCCTGCCTCAAGACGTGAATGTCCCAAGGGGCAATCAGGGTTTCACTCACGCATTCTCTTGCTTCTGTGACTCGTCCAGAAGCTTGCACACGATCTGAGCTGCCTTCCGCGCGCCGTCAGCGGGGATATGCTCGTAGTCCACGACCCTGCCCACGTTGGCCACGACCCTTTCGGCCAGAGTCTCGGGAGTAGTCTGTGAAAACACCATCTTGACCCCCGCCCTGTGTCTGGCCAATTGGCGTGCAACATGAATCTCCTGGCCGAACTGCCCCTCTATTGGAAAGAAGAGGAAGGGCCGCCTGAGGGCCGTCAGCTCGAGCGTTGTCGTCCCGCCGCCCTGAACAACGGCCAGATCGCCGGCAGCGAAGTGCTCGTACAAATCAGGAACGTATCCCCTCACGTCAATCCCCTGCGGAACATCAAGCGATTCAGCGGAGAGTCGAGGGCCGCAGACCAGGACCATGCGGAGATCCGGAATGTCTTTCTTCACGATGGGATAGGCTCGCCCGCAGAGTTCAAGCATCTCCTTGCCGATCGATGTACCTCCAATAGAGCACACCACCAGGGTTTCGTCACCGTATCCCAGCTTCTTGCGGATCTTCCTCCTGTCCGCGTAGTTTCGCGGGTCAAACCGAATGATGTACCCCAGGAAATGACATCTCGCCCGGGCCCAATCCCTCCGGTTGGGCAAGAAGACTCCGAATCTCTTGTCCTCGATGTCCTCCAATTCGCCCACGAACAGATTGGTGCGGCCGGACGGAGAACTCCGATAGCTCTTCGCCCACTTTCGGTTGTTGATGTAGGCACCCAGCTTCTCCAGCGGGTTGTTCGTCATTGAGTCGGTCCCGACGAAGTCGTAAATCATGACAAACGGCGTCGCCATCACAAGTTTGTTCTCAGTCAGGGCAATGGCAATCTCGTAAGTCTCATCCCCTACGATGAGATCGAAACGTTCGTCGTTGAGTACCTGTTTGAAGACTCTCAGGTGCTCTGCCCAGACCCGTCTTATATTGAAAGCGTACTTGAGGAGATTCAGGTGAAATCCTGTGGCCGCCCTCTCAGCAACAACGGTCTCATCGGCCCACGAATAGGGTCCCGCGAGTAGCTGCTCTCCCGCCTCTTCAATTGCGAGGCTTGCCGGATGGCCGGCCATCCACAAGATCTCGACGTCAGGTTTCTGTGTGCGCAATGCTCTTGCGACTGCGAGATCGCGCGTGACATGACCCATGCCCAGCGAGCCGCTAATGAACAGGATTCTCTTCTTCATGTCGTTGCCTCAGGCGGGACGGCTGCAACACGTCCTAACCGCAGGGCCGCCCACGGCTGCGGCGTATGGCTTCTTCGTCGGAATCTCCCCCGAAGGCCGGCAGGCAAGCGAAAAGGAAAACGGCCAGAACAGTGCTGAGGATCATGTTGAGTTTCGGCATGCGACCCCCCTTGGCTCTCCCCGAATAGATTACCACGAGGAATCCCCAACGTTCAAGAACGGCAGAACATACCGAGCTCCTTCCAGGTTTGTCCTCCTTTCACCGTCGGCTACTTCGACTTCTTCGGCCTCAACTCTTCGATGATCTTGGCCGAAACCCAATAAATGTCGCTCTTCCCTTGTTCTCCCCCGGTAAAGAAGAGGAATTTCCCATCATGCGTTACAAATGGTAATGATGCCTTCATCCCAACGTCGATTGCCAGAGGTTCACTCCAGCTTGCATCCGGCTTCTTGAACGCGATGAACAGGACGCTATTGATCTTCTCTGAAGGCCTTCTCGCAGCGAAGAGCAGATAGCTTCCGTCCGGTGCGATGAACGGATACATGTTCTGCGCTCCCGCGTTTATCGGTGCACCCAGTCTCTCCAGCTTCTGATACTTCCCCTCGACTCGTCTCAGAACCGCTATGCATTCCGTCCCCGGGCCTTCTGAAATGTCTGTCGTGTATATCGTTCCATCCAGCGTCGAGGAAACGTACATTGTTTGAGCGGGGTTAAAAGGAGCCCCCGGATTCTTCGGTGCGCCCCACTCATCTCCTTCGCGCTCGACATACAGAATATTCATCGGCGGGCCCGTCTGGCCGGGAATGGGCTTTCCAGACGAGAAATACAGCTTCTTTCCGTCCGGTGTTACCAGCGGTTCAAATGAGAGTTGATTTTCGACAAAGGGGACAATTGCGGGCTTTGTCCACACTCCCTCGCGCAGCTTGCTGACCATGATAACAACCACATTCAGCGTTGAGTCCTTTCGCGTGAAGTAGAATTCTTTCCCATCCGGCGTGAAGGAGCAGGAGAATTCGTGGGAAGGTGTAGATACAATACCCGGGGCGAATACCTCAGGTGCGGACCCCGGCGGTTTCTGCCCCAGATACGGCCCCCGGGGAAAAAGAAGCGGAAGATCGGCCTGCTGTGGAGATGCGTCCACTGCCAAAAACGGCAAGCAGACAAACAGCGAGCAACGACTTTTTCATTTCATCATTCTCCTTGTTTCGGTTGGAGTCGACAGGTGCGCGGACACCCTCAGGAGAGCCGGACACGTTGGTACATCAAGTTGGAGAGGCATCGAGCCAGAATACAGTCCGTCCGGCCGCACCAGCCTTCTAGGTGCCTGTTCACCTTCTGGCGGAACGACTCATGCGTACCTCCTTGCGCCAACCCCGAGAAAGGAACGCTGGGGATCAGAACGGCCGGGACGCGACCCTCCGCTGATAGTATTTCTACCCGCAGCCGAGTGCCCCGGTTTCACACTCGCAACTGCCCGGCGGGTTGCCGGTTCGAGCGCAGCCCCAGCGCTGAAATAATCGTACGGAGGATGCCGATACCGACATTACGAGTGTCTGCTCTCTCTTTCACCCCCGGCGTTCTGCTCCAAGGATTGGTTGGAGAGCAAGGAGTCTTCAATCACCCATCGGCATGATTCTCTCCCAGACGGGTCACCCCGGCGCTCTCGTGGGACGCGGCAGTTGACCGAGAGTCATCTATTTCGGAACGTCGCTCAGCGGGATGCCAAGTGCCTTGGCCACCCCTTCCCCGTAGGCGGGATCGGCCTTCAGGCAATTGCCGACGTGGCGGAGCTTGATCTCCTTCTGAATGTCGCCAATGGCTCGCGCGGTATTCTCGAAGAGAACCTTTTGCTGCCCCGGCTTCATCAGGCGGAAAAGGAGCCCCGGCTGGGTGTAGTAGTCCTCGTCGATGCGATGGTTCTAGTGGTCGGCCGCGCCCTCCAAAGAGAGCGAGGGCTCGGCGAAATCCGGCTGTTCCTGCCACTCTCCGAAGCTGTTCGGTTCATACGCGAGCGTGCCGCCGTAATTGCCGTCGACCCGCATCGCGCCGTCGCGATGGTAGCTGTGGAACGGACAGCGAGACCTGTTGACCGGGATGAGATGGTGGTTCACTCCGAGTCGGTAGCGCTGGGCGTCGCCGTAGGAGAAGAGACGGCCCTGCAGCATCTTGTCCGGCGAGAATCCGAGACCCGGCACGATGTTTGCCGGATTGAAGGCGGCCTGCTCGACCTCGGCGAAGTAGTTCTCCGGATTGCGATTCAGTTCCAGAACACCCACTTCGATGAGCGGATAGTCCTTCTTCAACCAGACCTTGGTAAGATCGAACGGATTATACGGGCACTTGGACGCGTCCTTCTCCGGCATCACCTGGATGGACATGGTCCACTTCGGGAAGTCCTTTTTCTCGACGCTCTCATATAGGTCGCGCTGGTGGCTCTCCCGATCTCTGCCGACGATCGCCTCGGCCTCCTGGTCCGTCAGGTTCTTGATCCCCTGGTGCGTGCGGAAATGATACTTGACCCAGAAACGCTCATTCTTCGCATTGACCATACTGAACGTGTGACTGCCGAAGCCGTGCATATGGCGGTACGACGCGGGAATGCCGCGGTCGCTCATAACGATGGTGACCTGGTGCAGCGCTTCCGGAAGCGAGCTCCAGAAGTCCCAGTTGTTGAGGGCGCTCCGGAGGTTGGTTCTAGGGTCTCGCTTCACGGCATGATTGAGGTCGGGGAACTTCAACGGATCGCGGAGGAAGAAGACGGGCGTGTTGTTACCGACGAGGTCCCAGTTGCCCTGGTCGGTGTAAAACTTGATGGCAAAACCACGGATGTCGCGCTCGGCATCGGCTGCGCCGCGCTCGCCGGCCACGGTCGAACAGCGCATGAAGAGATCCGTCTTCTTCCCGACCTGGGCGAAAGTCGAGGCCTTGGTGAACCGTGTGATATCGTGGGTGACGGTAAAAGTGCCGTAGGCACCCGATCCCTTCGCGTGCATCCTGCGCTCGGGAATCACCTCGCGGTCGAAGTGTGCCAGCTTTTCCAGGAACCAGACGTCCTGGAGCAGCATCGGGCCACGCGGCCCGGCGGTCACAACATTCTGGTTGTCGGGGACGGGAGCCCCCGCAACGGTCGTCAGCTTCTTCTTCATTTCGTCTTTCATGATCATTCTCCTTTCGGGCCTTCGGCTGATTCAACTGACGTCGTTCCGGTGATCTCTTGTTATCAACATACTCAGATACCTTCATAGAAGAACGTTCGGAATTCCCTCATGCATCATCCGCTTGCGAGGTGTTGGTATCTCATCGGTCGACCCCCTTCCCCTTCGATCAGCCTGCGGACTCACGAGTCGGGACTCAGATATCTCTGCGGGATCGGCGTACTCGGCTGCTCCGTATGAAACAGGATACTGGCGATCTTCCAGAGACCGCCCCGTCTGAGCACCTGAACACTGTTTATGCCACGGGTGACCGGAGCGCTCTTCGGATCGCCGATGCGAGATTCATATGTGCTGAAGATGTGAGCGATGTTGCCGAAACGTTCAATCCGCCGCGCCACCTCTCTCTCCCAGAATCCCTCGCGGCGATACGCCGTCGCGTCCGAGGGCCGGTTGGGCATTCACTTCCTCTGCTTCAGTCGGTTCCGAGCCATCCGGCC
>JAZDPI010000072.1:0-2911 GCA_043797775.1 Candidatus Eiseniibacteriota bacterium | reverse complement strand
CTGTCAGGGAGGTGCTCGAAGAAGTTGCTTGCAAAGACGACATCAAGAGACGCGTCTTCGATGGCCGATAGATCTTCGGACGGCCCGATGATGACGCGCACGCCCTCCCCTGCATGTTCTATCGTGTCGGTGTTGACGTCGATGGCAATCTTCTTCTTGCACGATATATGGTTGATGAATTCACAGTAGCCGGCGCCGATGTCGAGTACCGCGCTGTCTTTAGATACGTACTTCTGAAAAAAATCGCGGCACAGCACTTTCCACAGCAGGTATTTTCGAGCCTGCTCCTGCGGGGGGAACCTTTTGCGATAGAGTTCGGGCGTCGCTTTAACGAGATTGCTGACGTCCTTTGATGGCCTCTTGAATTCGTTCATTCTTCAGTCTATGTTAATATAGTCGCGCAACACGTGAAAGATATAATCCCGGCATATGGATAATAGCCCGAGGAGCAGGACCCCGACAGGGTGGGGGAGGGTTCTTCTTCTCCTCGCCAGCTTCGGCGGCGCCTGCACGGCCCAGTCTTTCTTCGACGGGAAGGAGCGCTTTTCCCTTGCCTGCGCTCTTTATCTGGCGAGCCTTATAATATTTGCCGTTATTGCGGCACGACCTCTCTGGAGGGCCTTCCCGAAACCTCCGGGAGGCTACGGGCCCGGGAACATCTCTTTCGATACCGACGGGCTTGAGCCTCAAATAAAACCCCTTTGGGAGGTCACAGGTTTCATCGCCATTGTTATCATCGGCACATTTTTCCGCTTCTACCGCCTGGACGCCGTGCCGCCCGGCTTCAACCACGATTCCGCGTGGCTCTGCCATTACGCGCTCGACTTTATCAACGGCAAGGTAGGCCTGACCCCCTATTTTGTGTCTCCCAGCCATTACCCCATCGGCTATGAGACCTTCTACCCCCTGCTCAACGCACTTTACATATGCATCGTCGGGCCTGTTCCACTGGCCAGCAAGCTCTCCGCTGCGACCTGCGGCCTGGGAGCTCTTATAGTGGTGTACTTTTTGGCGCGGTTCATGTTCGGAAAGAGGATGGCGCTGATAGCTTCGTTCCTCATGTCGGTCTGCGGCTGGCACTTCATCTTCAGCCGCGTCGGCTGGAGCTGCATCGCCGTCCCGCTCTGGGAGACGGTGGCGGTTTTTCTCTTACTGGCGGCCGTCAAGCGCAACAGGTCCGGACTTTTTGCACTGGCCGGCGCGGCCACGGCCGCCAACCTGATGACCTACTCCATCAGCCGGATTCTAATAGTCAAGGAGCTCGCGATAGCCGCGTACCTGTGGTTTAAAAAAATCGTCACAATCCGGGCGTGCTGGAAGGGCGGCGCGGTTTTCCTGGCGGTCTTCCTTCTCTGCTCGCTGCCGGTCATACATTACGCCGCTACCCACTGGGACACGTTCCAGGGGCGCGCCCGGGTCCTCATCATAACGGGCAGAATGGATCAGGAGGGCGTGGCGCCCCTCATCGATGCCTTCAAGAAGACAATCCTGAACTTCAACTACCGGGCGAACGGCAACGATTTCTTCATCGAGGAGCCTCTCCTCGATTTCCCCATTTCGGTTTTCTTCGCCTTCGGCTTTGTCGTCTGCTGCCTCCTCTTTAACCGTCCGCGGTACGGAATTCTCCTTATATGGTTTCTCACGTCCCTCACCCCGGGAATTATGTCTGCGCCCAATCCTAATCACAATATGGGCGCCCTGGTTCCCTGCGCGATCATGGCCGCCGTCTCGTGCGACCTCGCCGTCGGCTTTCTCTGGAGGTGGGTGTCGCGGTTCTGGAGGCGGGCAGGGACGGCCCTCGCTGTCCTCGCCGTGCTGGGCGCCCTCGCCCTCGTCTACGGCAACTACCGGTGGTACATCGGTCCTGAAACGCGCCGAGAGATGTGGGGATTTTACCCGGACACGCGGGTCGTCGGCGAGTACATGAACACCATCCTTGACGATTACGAGGTATACGTCGCCGATGTCTATTTCCCCATAGACTCCCTTATCTTTCTCACCTGTCACGGCGGTGAATTCGCTCCCCGCTTTCATCACCTCTGGGAGAAGGGCCACCTGATTCTCACCATGAATCTGAGGCCCCCCGCGGGGAAAGGCGTTGCGTTCATCGCGAAGCCGACGCAGCACTACGACCCCGTGTACAGGGGCATTCTGAGGAAGTACCCTGGATCGGTCCTCGTGGATCTCAGGGAAACGATCAATGACAAGAACCCCGACAGGGTCTGCGCGAGGGCCGTTCTCATTCCTCCCGGCGCCCTCACCGGCAATCTGTCCGCAGAGACCCCGCGGGAGCGCGCGAGGGAGGAGGCGCGCCGCGCGCCGCGGGCATTCACCGGCGGCCGGGGCAGCGGCCCCGGCCTCTTCGACAACCTCATGGACATTGCAGTCGACCGGAAGGGAAACATATACGCAGTCGATATGGGAAACGACAGGGTGCAGAAGTTCGACGCGGCCGGAAACTTCCTCTTCTCGTGGGGGGTGAGGGGGGACGGTCCGGGCGAGTTCAACGAGCCCCGCGGCATCGCCGTCGACCGCAGGGGAGACGTCTGCGTCATCGACACCTGGAACCACAGGGTCCAGAAGTTCAGTCCGGAAGGGAAGTTTCTAAGCGCGTGGACGTCGCCGTCCGGCCTCTATGGCCCCCGGGGAATCGCCGCCGGCAATGCGCGCGTCTACGTTGCCGACTCGGGCAACGGGAGGATCGAGGTTTTCGACACAAAAGGTCGTCACAGGGCCAGTTGGGGAAAAAGGGGCTCCAGCCCGGGGGAGTTCGCCGAGCCGGTGGGAGTCGCCGTTGACGGCAGGGGGTTTGTCTACGTGCTGGACTCGGGAAACTGCAGGGTTCAAAAGCTTGACGGGACGGGCAGGCCGGTGACCTCGTGGAGGGTTGAGGGCTGGAGGGACGCCAACC
>JAZDPI010000049.1:0-3866 GCA_043797775.1 Candidatus Eiseniibacteriota bacterium | reverse complement strand
GGGAGCACGGGCTTTCGGATCGCCAGGCCAAGGCCATAGGACACATCCTGGAGCACGGCAGCCTGACCATTCAGGACTTCGAGCGCTTGTGTCCCGATGTCAACCGACGGTCTCTGCAGCGGGACCTGAAGAAGATGGTGGACTTTGGACTGCTCGTCACCGAAGGTGAAACGCACCACCTGCTGTACCGCTTGGCGGAGCCGGGTTAATCTTTGCGACAGGTTTGCGGCAATCTTTGCGACATGTTCACGACAGGCTTTGCGACACGGCCCTGGGACGGTGGGGCCGAGGAAACCGAACTTCACGTCGCTTCCGGTCCGCCGGAACGACATACCAAGACCTGTGCGCCAGAACTTAGAATTCAGAATACCCGGCAAAATAGAACAAGTTGAGCACACAGCTGGAAGACTTGTTTGTCCATCCCCCATCTCAGCGCCTTCGCCACTGTCTTCCCGTCCACGCCGAGATGACGGCCAATGGCCTCGTTACTGAGCCCCAGCTGCTTCAAATGTATTGCCTTCTCCGCGATCTGTTGATATTTTGGAGCGGGTTTGGTCTCGAGGAGAGGCACCTCGAACGCAATCCCGGAGATGTTTCGAATTCTTTGCGACAGTGTCCACCATTTCGAAGAATTCGAAGTTGGCCCGGGTCGTCCGTCCGGATCATCGGGGACGTGCCGTTCATCTCCGCCGTGTCCGGCCCTCATGCGGACGCGCTTTCCCTCAGAATCCACCGTTGGCGCACATCGTGTTGAAGTTATTCATTGCACGCCCTGCCGCATCTGACTATAGTTAGTGGTTTACAGGGAGAAGGACTCGTGACTCTCATGAGTGAAGCCGAAATCGGAGCCAGACTCGAGTGCCTCAAAGAGAAGGTCGCAGCCGCCGCCCGCAGAGCCGGCAGAGATCCGTCGGCCGTGTCGGTCGTGGCAGTCTCCAAGACGGTTGACGTCGAACAAATACGGGACGCCATTGCGGCCGGGATCGAGCACGTGGGAGAGAACAGGATTCAGGAGGCTTCGGAGAAGTTCGAACGAATCGGGAAGGCCCCCTGCGGGAAAGCCGTCACCTGGCACATGGTGGGGCATCTTCAGACCAACAAGGTGAGGAGAGCCCTCGAAATCTTCGACGTGATTCAATCCGTGGACAGCATGAAGCTCGCCAGGGCGCTCGATGAACGGGCGAGAGACGTTCACAGAACCGTGGACGCGCTTGTAGAGGTGAACACGTCCGGGGAGGTCACGAAATACGGATTCGTCCCGGGCGAGGTCTGCGAAGCGCTCAAGCAAATATGTGTTCTCCAGAATCTCAGGATCAAAGGTCTCATGACGGTGGGGCCTCTCGTTGACGAGCCGGAGGAGGCGAGGGGGGCGTTTGCGCTTCTGAGGGAGCTCAGGGACGAAGCGTCCGCTCTCCGCCTGCCTAACGTGGAGATGGAAGTTCTTTCGATGGGAATGACCGGCGACTTTGAAGTGGCAATCGAGGAAGGGGCGACGATGATCAGGGTGGGCACGGCCATCTTCGGAGCGAGAGGTCGGTGAGAGACGAATCACGACGATTCGAACGGAGGTGGGTACATTGAGAATCGCACCCGTTGACATCCGGAACCAGCATTTCAAGAAGGTCGTGAGAGGGGCCGACCCTGAGGAGGTCCGCATTTTTCTCTCGATAGTGGCCGACGAGATGGAGAGGCTCGTCAACGCCAACAGAGAGCTTGGGGAGAAGGTCTCGACGCTCGAAGTGCAGATTGAGGAGTACAGGAAAGTCGAGATGACCCTCAGAGACACGCTGCTCACGGCAGAGAGGGTCAGCAACGAGGCCAGGGAGAATTCCAGGAAGGAGGCCGATCTCATTCTGAAGGGAGCTCAGCTCAAGGCCGAGAGGATACTGGACGAGGCCACCCGCAGGGCAGGAGAGCTGAGACGGGAGATCGTGGAGCTCAAGAACCAGAAGGACATCTACATCGCGAGGCTTCGCTCCCTGGTGGAAACCCAGCTTAAGATGCTGAGATTTCACTCAATAGACATGGAGGAACAGGAAGACTCGATAGCGAGGCTGAAGGAGATGCAGCCCCTTCTCGGACCCGAGCTCGACCGTGAGCCGAACGCCGCTCAGGAAGAATCGGCTTCCGCGACCGCGGAAAGATCCGAGGACAGTCCATTGGTGGAGGTGCGCACTACCGAGCACGAATGAGAGTCAAGGGGTGGGTACCGGCGGCGAGTACGAACGAGAATCCGGAGGCGGCGACCTTTCGGGCCACGCGAGAGAGCCTCTCATGGCGGAGAAGAAGACGACGAACTGTCTGCTGACCGTAAGGGTCCAGCCCCGTGCGTCACGAACGGAGATTGTTTCCCTGATGCCGGACGGGAGTGTCAAGGTGAAGCTCAAGGCTCAGCCGGAAAGAGATCAGGCCAACAGAGAGCTTGTGTCGCTGATTTCAGGTTCTCTGGGAGTGCCTTTGTCGTCGGTGAGTATAGTCAAAGGCCGCGCGTCCAGACTGAAGGTCGTCCTGGTGGCCGGGATGAACGACGAGGAGGCGAGGGCGCGGGTCGCCGAGGCCCTCGCTCGCAAGGCGCCTGCCCGCCGGCCCTGAGGTGCACGGAAGAGACGACGCCTTTCCCTGTCACCTCCGGTGCAGACAGAAAGGGAGGGTTGAAACTTGGCAAGTGAACTGAAGAAGAGGATCGACGAAGCGGCCTCTTTCATAAGATCCAAGACGCCCGTGGTTCCGGAGATCGGGATCATTCTCGGAACGGGTCTTGGCCAACTGACGAGGCACCTCAAAGTGGACGCGACGATTCCGTACTCGCAGATTCCGAACTTCCCCGTGTCGACTGTCGAGTACCACGCCGGTGAGCTCGTGATAGGGGATCTCGCAGGGAAGCCGGTCGTCACGATGCGAGGAAGAGTGCACTACTACGAAGGCTACACGATGCAGGAAGTGGCGTTTCCCGTTCGTGTGATGCGCGCGATAGGAGCGAAAGTGCTCATCCTCTCCAGTGCCGTCGGCGCCATGAACGCCGATTTCGAACCGGGAGATCTGGTCATCATACGCGATCACATAAATCTGATGGGCGACAATCCCCTCATGGGGCCCAACGACGAAGAAGTCGGTCCCCGTTTTCCGGACATGAGCCGCGCCTACGACGCCGAGCTCATCAAGCTCGCCGAGGAAGCGGCCAAGAGAGAAAAGGTGAGAGCGCACAGAGGAATATTGGTCGCCGTCGCCGGCCCCAATCTCGAGACGGCGGCCGAATACAACTTCCTGAGGCTCATCGGCGCCGACGTCGTCGGTATGTCGGTCGTGCCGGAGAATCTCGCTGCGATCCACGGAGGAATGAGAGTCCTCGGGCTCTCCGTGGTTACGGACAAGTGCGTGCCCGAGACGCTCGAGCCCGCCGACATCGAGAAGATACTCAGGGTCGCGGAGCAAGCAGAGCCGAAGCTAGCCAAGATTGTGATAGACGTCGTCGGTCGGTTGGGAACCGGAGGTTAGCGCCGGAACCCGATTCGGCGACGCAAGCCGGTGCAGCGGCACCCCCGCGCAGCACGGCGCATCGTTGCAACGCAACGACGTTTGGTAGTCGCAAGAAGGTTCGAGACATGTTCGAGAGTTTTCGCAAAGACCTCGCGTTCGCAAGAATCGAGGAAGACATCATAGAGTTCTGGAAGAACGAGCGGGTTTTCGAGAAAAGCCTCTCTATTCGCTCAGAGTCCCCGCGGTTCGTGTTTTACGAGGGGCCGCCGACGGCGAACGGCCTTCCGGGCGTGCATCACGTGATGGCCAGGACGGTCAAGGACCTCATCTGCCGGTTCAAGACGATGAGCGGATTTCTTGTAGAGAGGAAGGCCGGTTGGGACACGCAC
>JAZDPI010000029.1:0-2336 GCA_043797775.1 Candidatus Eiseniibacteriota bacterium | reverse complement strand
GCTCTCGCCGACGGCAAGGAGGACGAGACGGGGATCATCGTGACGGGGATGACGCTCTTTCACGTCCTCAAACGGTGGGACCTGCACTGCTGCAAGTCGTTCTTCTTGAACGACTTCGCCGAGCACTACGGCAGGACGCGGGTCGAGAAGGTGGGTGACGTCGACCACCTGATCGCACGGCCGAGCCGGGTCCCGGCGCCGAAGTGATTTGCCGGCCCGGAAACAGCCGCTGTAGCCCCGGATTGCGACAGGCGCGATCGCGGAGAAACGCCGAGCCGTATGCCGTTGTCTGCGAGCGGAGATCCCGAGCCCCCGGTAGCAGCGATCGCGCGCGGCGCGCCGGACATCGCATCTGTATAGAATCCCCTTCCTGCAACATTCCGGTCTTCAGCCGCTCTTGCGCCTGTGCTACGCTCGCCCCGTTCACAGAGCACGAGGCGTCCATGACGAACCGGTCAGACCTGGTCCGCGAGGTCGAGAGCGCGCTCACCCGGGCGCCCGTGAAGGGCAAGTCCTGGCGGTACGCGGTGTATGTGCCCAAATTGATGGTGATCGGCACGTACAAGGAGATGGCCAAGGCGCGCAACGTGGCGGCGAGCTGGAAGGCGGTCCAGCCGGACGTGGTCGTCGTGGACAGGGGGGCCGACGCCGAGAGCCGTCCGTGAGAGGCAGTCGTCTTCGGTTTGAGGCTCATGGGGTAGTGAGCCGGAAGCCACTTACTCCCCAACCCTTTTCTTCAATTTGTTGATCAGCTTGCCCAGGCTCTCCCGCGCGCTCTCCGCCTTGGCGAGGGTCTTCTTCGCCGTGACCTTGTCGATTTCCTCGAACAGCTCGGTGTCGAGGGCAGCCTCGATGTAGTCGAAGCTCCGCATGACTCGAAGGTGACCCTTCCTGGCGAGGCTGCGCTTCTTCCCCTCTTCGATGGCCCCGAGTCCACGTGGATTGATAAGCCCATCGTCGACGAGTTTCCTGTGGAGTTCTCGGACGGACATTTCCTTGTCTTCCACCATCTCTATATAGTTCTTCTTGTCGGTGGAATTTTCGACGCTTAGAAGCAGGACCTTGTGGCTGTCGGTCAAGTGTTGCGACGTCGCAACACCTTCGAGTTCTTTTTCTTTCACTGCGAGATTCACAGTTCGCGACAGCCTGGAGAACGACATGTTGATGTCGTCTCGCAACGAGAGTTTGCGAAGCGACAGTCCTTTATCCGGGGATTGTGAACGTGCTTTTTCGATGTCGCCTTCGAAAAATGTCTTTAGCAAATAATTGCCAATCTCGATCTGATTCGTGGCCTCTTTGTTCACCCGTGCGTTCACGAACTTCACAGCGGCCTCGTAGAAAGGAGCCAGCTTCTCCTCGTCCACGTCCTTGGCCAGGATGATCTCGGTATCAGTCATGTGAGCCTCCCGTTGTTTAGTGAGCAGGAGACTACAACGCAGACGAGCCGCGCTACAAGCGCGTTGTTAATATCGAATATCATGGTGGATGATATCGGTTTCTCGAACATGAACGCGACGCAGCCAGCGGCGACGCCGCTTCGCGCGCTCCGCTCGCGCCGAGCCTGGGCGAAGAACTGCGACAAGATCAACGGATGGATCACCGGATCACGGCGTTTCCGGTGGAAGTGGATCCCTCAGACACCGGCGGCGATATAGTTGGCTGCGATCAGGAAATCGTATCTACAGAGGGCGGTACGTTGGGATCGTGCACCCGATTCCTGTTCGTCATCCAGTTTTCAAATTCATGGTGCTCTCCACACCAAGCGGGTTGAGAACCACCGTTGATTATCACATTCGGCCAAGAGAGTCTTTCTCCCGCAGGTGATCTGCGGTGGCAGTAGCCCCGGTCAGACGAGTTTTCGTTAATCTGGAAATAGACGCATGTTGAACAGTTTGGTTTTTCCATTCCAACCTCCTCCTTGTCTACTCTACTTTGAACGGGACGACACAGGCGCTGCGCATGCCCATGCCATGACTTATATTAGTGACAAGCGTTAGATACACCCTCAGCGTCAAGTCGATACATGCCGCACTTTGCAACGACCAACTATTTCGTACAGCGACCACGGATTCACGCCAAGAATATCAGCATCTCCGTTGCGTTGCAGGTGACGGACGGAGTTTTCGGACAGCGCACGTGTTTTTTTCTTCCCGGCCCTTGACGATTTCCCTGTGGTGTTTACCTTTCGACCACGTTGAGCGATCGGGCGGAGAGAGTGCTCAACGGCGAAAAAGTCAGCAACGCACCGAAAAGATAGAGAAAGGAGACCATCATGGCAATTAGACCACTTCGCGATCGCGTGCTCGTGAAACGGCTCGATTCCGAGGAGAAGACCA
>JAZDPI010000166.1:0-8705 GCA_043797775.1 Candidatus Eiseniibacteriota bacterium | reverse complement strand
ATTGGGACAAAAGCCTGGGTACCAGGTAACCGCTTCACGTCTTGATGTTTCAGTAGGATAGCGGGTCTGGTCCCCTTGATGGCGACCATGGTTTCAAGTGCGTGGGGCCGCCCCACGGCTGAGAAGGGGCGCCGCCGCGAGCGACGCTCTATCCTGTTGATATACAAGAGGTTCTGTTGTCGAGCGGTCTCGATATGCTCCGCGCGCGTGGCACACTTCGTGCATGAGACGTGGGCGGGGTTGCCTCCCCCGGCGCTTTGTCCACTCTCTGGCTGGGCGCCGTTACCAGGCCGGGGCTCAGTTCAAAAACAACAGACGCTTCCTGTGTCCTTTTCTTGCGCACGATGGCGGAACCGGCTTTTGAGGACCGGATGGAAAGGAGAGGGTGGCAATGCGCCATTTTGGAACGTTTCTGGTACTGGGGCTGGTCTTCGCGGTGTTTGTTTGTTCTCCGGCAGCTCTCCGCGCCCAGTCGTTGGGCAAGATCGCCGGAAAGGTGGTAGACGCCCATACGGGGGAAGCTCTGCCGTACGCCAACATCGTCGTTCTGGGAACGACGCTTGGCGCGATGGCCTTGCAGGACGGCTCGTACGTGATCAGCAAGGTCCCCGTTGGCGTGCACTCGGTACGGGCGATGATGATGGGCTACGAGACGTTGACCCGGACTGAGATCAGCGTTGATGCAGGGAAGACAACAACCGCGGATTTCGGGCTTTCTGCGAAGGTGGTGGCGACGCTCGATGAGATAAGTGTGAGGGGCGAGAGGGCGGCGATAGACTTTGAAAGCGCAACCACCAAGCACGTTGTCGACTCCAAGGAGCTGACGCAGCTGCCGGTCGACTCCTTCCAGGAGGCCATTGCCCTTCGATCGGGCGTGGTGGCTCAGGGCGGGCAGCTCCACTTCCGAGGCGGGCGCTCGGGCGAGGTCCTGTACATGGTGGATGGTATCCCGGTCCGCGATCCCCTGGTAGGAGGGGGCATGGATCTGGCCGGCCTTGCCCTTGCCGAGTCTGAGATTCTCCTCGGAGGGCTCGACGCTCAGTACGGAAACGCGCAGTCGGGCATTGTGAACATATCCACCAAGGAAGGTGGCAGCACTTTCTCTGGAGAGATAAGATACCTCACGGACGACTTCGGAGCCAGGGACAAGACGTACGATAACTATGACAGGATCAGCCTCGGATTCGGGGGGCCGTTCTTCCTGAAGGACATCACGTACTTCCTCTCCTTCGAGGGCACGTACGAAGACACATACTTAAAGACCGCGGAGAGAAGATCGAGATACAGAGTCCTGGATTTCATTTCCCTCGGCAACAGACAGAGCAACGAGGCCAAGTTCCAGAGCAAGTTGAGCTACAAAATCGGTCGCAACTACAAGCTCACTGCGGAGTACGTTCAGAACTACTCTCTCCGGGACGCCTACCTGCACATGTGGAGCAGGGACGGCTACGTCCAGGTTCTCAGAGACACTGCCTCGAGCGGTGAGGTGAGGCTGAGACACGGAAGATGGTCGTGGTACGAGGTCGACTCCACGTACCTGCCCTACAACCCGGCTGAGCACACTCCCGATTTCCTTGACAAGTTCAGGCAGTTCAAGATGGTGTGGAGGCACACGATCAGCACGAACTCGTTCTACACGTTGAAGCTGAGCAATCACGTGTACTACTCCGAGGCCAGCGTCCAGGACAAGAAGCCGTGGGAGTATGAGGTCCGTTATCCCGAGTACTGGTACAACTGGATCGACGGTCAGGTTGAGCCGTTCTATGTGACGCACGGGGATTATCCGCTCTACAACGAGAGATCCACGAAGGTGTGGACGTTTCTGGGGGACATCACTGCGAGGAAGAGAGGCCACACGGTTCAGTCGGGGTTCGAAACGACGTACAATGACATGAGGCTCTTGTCGGTTCGGTATCCTGAGCGCGTCAACAGTCAAGGATTCTACGGCACGCTCAGAAGTGATTACCACTACTACAATCCGGAAGGTGCGTTCTACGTTCAGGACAGATGGGAACACGAAGGCATGGTGCTGAACATGGGTGTTCGGTACGACGTCTTCTCGGTGGGGGACCAGATCGACGCCTCGGAGGTGGCTGACAGGGTGAAGGACCAGGTGAGCCCGCGCATCGGAATCGCGTATCCGATCTCCGACAGGGACGTGCTGAGCTTCCACTACGGGCGGTACTACCAGATTCCTGACAGAAGCTACATCTTTGAAGACAGGGGCAGCTCCAGTCCCGTCGTTGTCAGAGGGAATCCCAACCTCACCAACGAGACGACAATTTCCTATCAGGCCGCGGTTCAGCACATGTTCAGCAGCACCGTGTTCGGCCAGTTTTCGGTTTACTACAAGGACATTTTCGGGCTCCTCTCTGCTCAGGAACGAGTCGTGACCGACAGCCCGAACCCGATTCTTGTATACACAAATCAGGACTATGCTTCTACGAGAGGCTTCGAAGTGAGTCTGAGGAAGCGCTTCAGTCACAACTTCGGTGGGGAGCTTTCCTACACGTTCGGTCTTGCCACTGGTGTGGCGTCAGACCCTGACCAGCTTACGAGGACTCCGTTCTTGTATCTGCCTATTGCCGAGCAGCCTCTTAACTGGGACCAGAGGCACACCATCAACGCCTCCCTGTACATGAGCGTCCCGGATCAGTGGTCAGTCAGCTTTGTCTGGAGATACGGCACGGGGTTCCCGTACACGCCGGTTCGTAGGAACCAGAGAGAGCAGGACCCTGCTCTCATAAACTCTGAGCGACTGCCCAGCACCACGACTCTTGACGTCCAGGCCGAGAAGCAGTATAGAGTATGGGGTCAGCACCTGACGGTGTTCTTGCAGGGTATGAATCTCCTGAACGCCAAGAACATCAGGGCGCTACAGCCGTCCAACTGGCCCCCGTCGCCCTACGGAGACACTAACGACTACATCATCTACTACACGGAAACAGGAAGGGCCGGCGGCGCGTACAACGGCGGCGACGTCAACGAAGACGGTCGGGACGACTATTATCCCGTGAACGACCCTCGCGTCTACCAGGAAGGCACGCTGGTGAGGATGGGGATCGGAGTCAGATTCTAGCAATAGTGCCCGAGAGGCGCGGGCCGTAGGAGGTCATGCAAATGGGTTTTCCTGAGCGCTTGTTGCGTTCCAAGTTGGTTCTTACATGCGCGGCTGCCCTTGCGGTTGCCTTGAGCCTTGGAAGCCATGCTCATGCGTGGGCACCCATGGAGGATCCGAGCGAGGGTGCGCCCCAGGGAATATACTGCGTGAGACCCCCATACGTGTTCACTCACGACGTTGGAAGGGTGACGATGCAAGTCACGAATCTGGGGTTCTTCGGAAATCCATACATCCAGAGCCTTTCGTTCGGCTACCTGGGCGGCGAGTATCTGTACGTGGCCGGCTTGTGGGTGGGCGGGTTGGACGAAGACAACGTGCCTCACGTATCCACGGCGGCGTACGAGATCGAGTTTAGACCTACGTTGAGTCCCATCGACGTCATCTACAGATCGTTCGAGGGGGTGACCGGCGGGCGGCGGTTCGGCCCGGGGGGCAGCGGTGACGACGACGGCGATGGACGGGTTGATGAGGACTTTCAGGACGGTTACGACAACGACGGCGACAATCTAATCGACGAGGATTATGAAGCCATTGGCCAGCAGATGTTCTCGTGCATTTACAGGGACGACACGCAAGAGGCAAAGGACAGATACAACGAACACGTGCCCTGGGGGCTCAAGGTCGAACAGAGGAGTTTCGGCTGGGCGGTGAGCGGTTCCAATGAGTTCATCGGTGTCGACTACAAGATCAAGCACGAAGGTGCGAAGGTCATGCGCAACGCTTACATAGCCTTCTTCGTCGACGCGGACGCCGGCCCGAAGGCTCAGTTGAATCCCGGCTTCTGGGAAGACGACCTGGTCGGATACACGGACACTCTGGTTCAGATTTACGATCCTCTGAAGCCCGCTGGTTGCCAGGTGGACACGATTCGAATACGCATTGCCTACGTCTATGACGCCAAAGACGACGGGAATCAGATCAGGAGCGGCGACGTCGACGGTTACATGGGTGTGATGTTCCTGGGTCACAAAACCGACCCCGAAGGGATCGTTGCACCCGAGTCGGTCCAGGTTGCGACGGTACGCTGGTTCAGCTCAACGGCGCCCTATCCGGAGGGGGACCCGAGGACCGATCCGGAGCGTTATGACCTAATGTCGAGCCACCGCATCCCCAACCGCAATGCGACCGCTCCGAGAGATTACAGGTTCATCGTGTGTGCCGGACCCTTCCCCCGGGTGGAACCCGGAGACGAGCTGCCGTTTCAGGTCGCGTTCGTGGCAGGCCAGGGGTTCGAGGGCCTGATGAGAAACGCGATAGCGGCGCAGAGAATCTACAACGGCCGTGCTTATGACATCTACGACCATCCCACCTGGGGTTACAACGGCAGAGAGTCGCTCGTGAAGTGCCTGGGTCCGGGTTGTTACAAGTGTGTGGACGTTGACTGTGACTCTCTGACTTCCTGCGTCATCATCAAGGAGAACCAGGAGGTTGCGGCAGACCTGGACTGTGATCCCTGCACGGGAGTAGGCGGAGCGGAGAGCCTCGTTCACTGGATAGGCTCCACGGCTCCTCCCCCTCCTGCGACAAACAACGACCTCGGCCTTCCCGCCGACGTGGCGGCGAGAGTCGTTGCTCCGGAAGGCGACAGGAGGGTCATTCTCCAGTGGAACAACCAGAGTGAAATCGTGCCGGATCCTCTGAGCGGCCAGTTCAGATTCGAGGGGTATCGGATCTGGAAGGCCGCAAACTGGACCAGACCTATTGGGGAGACGGGCCCTTCCCCCGACTTGTGGATGCTCCTCGGTGATTTCGCGTACAATCCCATCGACAGCCTCGGGGTGAACTCGCCCAAGTACATCCGCAACACGAGGGAGCGGGGAGCTGACACGACTTTCATCCTCTGCGACACGACCCTCGCTCCGGTCGACACGTCCATTTTCGCCGTCCCCAGGCCGGGACAAGAGCCGGAGTCGGTCACGGTGTATGAGTACCCGATAGGGAGATACTCTTTTGTCGACCCGAACGTCATCAATGGCATGGTTTACTTCTACAGCATTACCCCCTACGCCAAGTGGTACGATGGGCAGGCCGACCTGTGGATTGAGATTCAGACGCAGCCTGCCGGCAACGAGGACGTGGTCATCATTCCGCGGGCCGATGCCCAACCGAAGCTCGGGGACATCACTGTTGTGCCCAATCCGTATGAAGGGCGCGCAAGCTGGGACCTGATCCCCAGCGACATCGATCCGACGGGGACCAAGATAGGTTTCTTCGGTCTTCCGCAGACCAGGTCCACTCTCAGGATATTCAACCTGGCTGGAGACCTGATAAGGGAGATTGAGCACGACGGTTCCGGCGGCGACGGCACGGTCTGGTGGAACCTTGTGACCAGAAACGGTCAGGACGTCGTTAGTGGAGTATACTTGTTTGCAGTCGAGAGCGATTGGGGAACAAAGGTGGGTAAGTTCGTCATAATCAGATAACGGGACGACGGTGTCTGGCAAAAGGAGGAGGTCAGTCCGTGAAAAAGTTTGCCATACTGGTTCTTCTTGGGTTGTTTGTGCCCGGGGCGTGTCTGGGTGCCGAGATATTCGAGAAAGTGGGCACCGTGGGAGGGCAGTTCTTGAAGCTGGGGGTAGGTGCGAGAGCGGCAGGCATGGGAGGCGCGTACGTTTCCGTGGCCGATGATGCCACAGCGGTTTTCTGGAATCCTGCCGGTATAGCCAGAATAACCGGGAACGTAGTGTCGGTCAACCACTTGGTTCTTCCGGCTGACGTGGCCTTCGACCAGGCGGCATACGTGTTCTCGCTCGGGTTTTTGCCGGGGACCCTGGCGATTCACGCACGCGCTCTAACGATGGACGACATGCCTCGCACTACGGTGTTCCACCCCTACGGTGACGGCACGTTCTTCGACGCGGGGGACATGGCGTTCGGTCTCTCGTACGGGCGTTCACTCACGGACAAGTTCTCGGTGGGGGCCACCGCGAACATCGTGAAGTCGGGTCTTGATGAATACTCGTCTCAGTCAAACACGATAGACTTCGGGACGATATACGACACGGGCTTCAGGTCGATAAGGATCGGCATGTGCATTTCCAACGCGGGCTCGGAGATGAAGTTCATTGAGAAGGGCGTGAAGATGCCGATCGTGTTTCGCGTCGGGATGTCCATGAACGTCTATCAGAACGGGCCTCACTCCTTGCTTTCCGCCGGTGAATTCTCGCATCCGCCCGACAACGCCGAACGGGCGAACTGGGGAGTTGAGTATGCGTTCCAGGATTTCTTCTTCGCGAGAACCGGGTACAACTTCAACTACGACAGCGACAAGTTTGCCTTCGGCGCCGGCTTCAAGTTTCCTGTGAGCTCGGCCGCTGTCGCCAGACTTGACTATGCCTTTACCGATTGGGGAAGCCTGGGCGGGTTGCACAGAGTCTCGATGGAGCTGAATTTCTGATTGATTTCCTCCTTTTGCCGGTTAGGGGATAGGTGTCGTGTGAGGCGGCACCTATTCGCTTTTCTGGCGTCTGCCTCTCGAACGGGGGGACTTTCATGAATGCAAGGGCTTATTTCACGTTTTTGTTGGCGGCGGTACCTGCTCTTCTGGCGCTCTGTGTTGCCGGGGTGCCCGCGGTGCACGGAGAGGGCTTTCCGGTGGAGGGCTCGGGGGACATCCCTTTCGAGGTGGACTGTGCGGGCTTTCTGAGCGAGACAGGCGTCATCGAGGAGGAGTTCTACGTTCGGGTCCGGGGCAGTTACGTGAACTTCGAGAGAACCAAAGACGGATCGAGAGAAGCCCTGGTGCGGCTCACCCTGACCTTCATCAACGAACTGGGTGACGAGTACGACTCCATCAGTAAGGATCTTGTGCTGACTCTGAGCGAGGAGCCCACCGACGAGGATTCGTATATTGTGATGGTGCGCCATCCGGTCACACCCGCGGCCGGCAAGGTCAGGGTTACCTTGGAGGATCGGAGGGCTCGCAAGCGCGGCATTCTCTACATGTTCACCAAAGAGAAAAAGACCGGGGTCGTGGAGGCGCCGATTGAGGTTGTATCCGCTCTACCGGGCGTTCTATCCATGAGTGATATTCAATTCGCGTGGTCAATCGTGCCCGCCGAGTCGGCACTGTCCACTTCGTTTCCCAAGAGCGGGCTTGAAGTGATTCCGAATCCTTCCAGAAACTACGGCCTGCGGAACCCGAATCTCTCTGTCTACCTGGAAGTCTACGACCGAACCGGACTTCCTGATGCCGTGGGGAAGGTGCATTACGGAGTTGCGACCTCGGTGCTGAACTCTCGGAGGGAGCCGATTCTCTCCGACACGGAGCGAATAGTGGCGGCCTCGGGTGAGTGGGTGCATACCTCAGTTGTGGACGTGTCGGCTCTGCCGGGCGGCACTTACTGGTTCAGAGCGGAAGTCTGGCAGGAAAACGGCGGGATTCGAACTCTCAGGGAGAGGGAATTCGAGGTTTTGTGGTACGGCATTTCCTGGCAGAAGAGCGAGCAGGATGTGATCGACGAAGCGAGCCTCTTTCTCGACGAGGAAACATTCAAACGTTTCAGGAACCGGGCACCCGGTGAGCGTGAGACGTTTCTCGAGGAGTTCTGGAGGGAGCGCGACCCGTCGCCCGGCACCGCCAGGAATGAGACGAAAGAGGAGCTGTATAGAAGGATTCTTCATGCGAACAAGAGCTTCAGCTTCTTCCAGAAGGGAATGCTCACAGACAGAGGGCGGATCTACGTCAGGTACGGAGAGCCCGACCTTGTTGAGAGACAGGTCGTCCCTACCACGGGCGACCAGGCCGACATCGCAGTAGATCAACTCGTCGGCCGGGAGAACATAGACCCTCGAATACAGCAGAAGTTGGGGGGGCGGGACAAGAGATCATACGAGGTCTGGATCTACAACATGAGGGGACGGCCTCTCTTCGACACGGACAGGGAAATGATGACCCAGAGCCTCGGCATGAAGTTTGTGTTCATTGACGATGCAGGAGTGGGGAACTTCATTCTGGAATACAGCACGGACTACAGCAAGTATCGCTAGTCGGCTTTGAACGGGCCGACCGGGCCCGCGCTCTTCGCGACGCGCCTGGGAGAGGCGTGAACCGGCGCCCGGCTTTCCGCTTGACACTCCAGGGTGCCTCTTTTATATTCCAGCGAACTTCGAGTATTCTTTTTTGGCGGGAGGGACAAGACCGTGAGGATTGCGATTTTGACAGGAGGCGGAGACTGCCCGGGACTTAATGCCGTCATAAGGGCCGTGGTGAGGAGCACGATCCAGGAGCACGGCGGAGAGGTTCTCGGTATAAGTGACGGATGGGCCGGATTGATGGAAGGAAGGCTCCATGCATTGGACCTTCGTGCCGTATCCGGGATTCTGCCCAAAGGCGGGACGATTCTCGGGACTTCGAGGACCAACCCTCACAACGTGCAGGATGGGATCGACAAGATCAGAGAGAATCTTGAGAAGTCCAAGGTGGACGCGCTTATCGTCATTGGGGGGGAGGACACGCTGGGTGTGGCGGCCAGGCTGCACGAGCTGGGGGTCAAGGTGGTGGGCGTTCCCAAGACCATTGACAACGACCTTTCGGGCACAGACTACACCTTTGGCTTCGATACGGCCATCAACGTTGCAACCG
>JAZDPI010000011.1:0-15543 GCA_043797775.1 Candidatus Eiseniibacteriota bacterium | reverse complement strand
AGGAGCCAACGAGTGCGACCATCACTACCTGAACGCGAACGTGAGCAGGGATTTCGACGTCCCCGTGTACGCCGATCTGGTTGTCGCGCAGGCGGGTGACCTGTGCGTGCGGTGCGGTCAGCCGGTCACGGTGGAGCGGGGGATAGAGGTGGGACAGATATTCGAATTGGGCACGAAGTACAGCCTGAAGATGGGGGCGAACTACCTCGACCAGGACGGGAAGGAAAGACCCCTCGTCATGGGCTGCTACGGGATCGGCATAACGCGAACCGTGGCCGCGGTGATCGAGGAGCATCACGATGCCGACGGCATCGCGTGGCCTCTTTCCGTGGCCCCTTATCAGATCGAGGTCCTACCGCTCAACGCCAACGACCACCTTCTGCGAGAAACGGCGGAGAGAATGTACGACGAGCTGGAGGCCGGCGGGCTCGAAGTCCTCCTGGACGACAGGGACCAGAGCCCGGGCTTCAAGTTCAAGGACGCCGATCTCATCGGGCTTCCCGTGAGAATCGTCGTGGGGGGGAAGGCGATGTCCGAGGGAAAGGTCGAAATCCATCTCAGGAAGAGCAAGGAGACGGTGCGCACTCAAATCAACGACGCCGTGCCTCGGGTGCAGGCGCTGCTCGCAGAGGGCAAGGTTTTCTGAGGGAACGGCGCCGCGACCCGCCGCCTCCCGCTAGAGAAGACGTCTCCGGCACACTACCTAGCCGGTCTGACTCCTGCCAGCCATTCTCGCGGCGGCTCTGGCCAGCCGTGACTTCGTCCTGTCGGCCGTTCCCCTGTGCAGCACCGATTTCTTCACGGCCCTGTCGAGCAGGGACGAGCACGTCCTCAACGCTTCCCCTGCCTGGGCGGCCGAGCCACTGGCCTTGAGCTTCCTGGCGGCAGTCTTTATTTGTGATTTGACGGCTTTGTTGGCGAGCGCGCGCTTCTTGTCCTGCCGTAGCCTCTTCCGGGCTGACTTGTGATGCGGCATCGAAACCTCCTTTTTCGGCGACGAGCCGAAACGTTCCCAAAATCATATACGACCCGTCAACGCGAGTCAAGGCCGCGGTGAAGCACAAGAAAACACTTGAAGTCGGGCCCTCGTTCGGAGATTATTTAGGGCTCGGGTGCGCTGTTGACGCAGCGAGACGGACAACGACCACCCGGGGATGCACGAACTTCATCTGAGCAGACGACGCCATGAGCGGAGAGTCCTGAACTCAACAGAAAAGGAGGCTCACATGCTGGTTAAGCTTTCGACTGGGAAAGAGATTCCGATCGAGATGCACAAGGTCAGGATTCTGCAGAAGACTACCCTCGCTCCGGTTGACCAGAGGCTGAAGGCGATCGAAGAGGGGGGGTACAACACCTTCTCCCTGAGGACGAGGGACCTCTATCTCGACATGCTGACCGACAGCGGGACGAACGCGATGAGCGACAACCAGCTTGCAGCCATGATGGTGTCTGACGACGCGTACGCCGGCTGCGAGAGCTTCTACAGGCTTGCCGCTGCGATCAAGGACGTGCTCAGGTTCGAATACGTTCTCCCCGTGCACCAGGGAAGGGCCGCCGAGCACCTTCTCGCGAAGGTGTTCGTCAAGCCGGGCGACGTCGTGCCCATGAACTATCACTTCACGACAACGAAGGTGCACTTCGAGCTGGCCGGCGGAACGGTGCTCGAGATCTTCACGGACGAGGCACTCAAGACCCAGAGCAGCCATCCGTTCAAAGGTAATCTGGATCTTCAGAAATTCCGGGACGTCATAAAGAAGTACGGCAAGGAGAAAATTTCGTTCATCAGGATGGAAGCCACGACCAATCTCATCGGCGGTCAACCGTTCTCACTGGAGAATCTCAGGGAGGTCAAGAAGATCGCCTCTGACAACGGCATCATGCTCGTCTACGACGGCAGCCTTATCTCGGAGAACGCTTACTTCATCAGGAGAAGAGAGAAGGGATACGAGAACAAGTCCATTCAAGACATAATCTGGGAGATGATGAGCCTCGTGGACATCTTCTACCTCTCCGGGAGGAAGAGCACCTCCGTGCGGGGAGGGTTCATCGCTACCAACAACAAGGAGTACTTCGAGGCCATAAAGCCGTGGCTGCCTGTGTACGAGGGGTTTCTCACGTACGGCGGCATGTCGACCAAGGAAATAGAGGCCATGGCGGTCGGTCTGAGAGAGATGACAGAACTGCACGTGGCCGGAAGTGCGGCAGAGTTCGTCAGGTACTTTGCCGAGAGGCTGCTGGAGACCAAGCTCCCGGTTGTGACTCCTCCGGGGGGTCTCGCCTGCCATCTCGACGCGATGCGGTTTCTCCCGCACATTCCGCAGAGTCAGTATCCGGCCGGCGCGCTCGCGGCGGCCATTTACATCGCGTCCGGAATCAGGAGCATGGAAAGAGGCACCATCTCCACCGACAGAGACAAAGACGGAAACGAAGTCTACGCGGACGTCGAACTGGCGAGACTCGCGGTGCCGCGACGAGTCTACACGATGTCGCATATCGAGTATGCGGTCGACCGCATAAATTGGCTCTACAAGCACAGGGACGTGGTAAAGGGCCTCAAGTTCGTGGAAGAGCCGCCTGTGCTCAGGTTCTTCTTCGGAAAACTGATGCCTCTGGAAAACTGGGGGCACAAGCTTGCCGAGATCTTCAAGAAGGAGATCGGTCCGGAATACTGACAGTTCGCGAGTCGAACAGGGACGGGATACGGTGGGATCCGCCCAGGATCCCGCCTTCAGCCGCGGCGGGCGGTTTGTCGCTGAAGAGGGCGGCAGCCGCCCGTCTTGTTTCCGGCGCGGCAGGGGCTGGATGAGACGCCGGTGGCGCCCGCAGTTTTCCGCTTGCGCTCGAACTGGCGAGGTTGTATCCTACTTGTTTACATAATTCGAGGATGTTCTCGCTGAAGGAGCGTCCTCACGGCGACGCGGGGGCCTGACCGGTCTCCGGAGTCTCTCCGAGATTCGGGACTTGCGAAATGCCCACTCACAGCACCGACGCTCAATCGAACATGCCGCATGCGGATTTGGGTCTCACGTTCGCTGAGCATGCGGCCCACGCAGACTCCGTGAGTGCTGCCCGGCACGTCGCGGTCTCGGCCTCCAAGATCAGTCTTGGCACATCAGCGAGCCGCGTGCTCGGCCTCGTCCGCGACATGACAAAGGCGTACTTCTTTGGAACGGGGGTCGCCGCGGACGCGTTCACGGTGGCGTTCAGGATTCCCAACCTCCTGCGGGCGCTTTTTGCAGAGGGCACACTCAGCGCAGCGTTTGTGCCCGTCTTCGGCGAGCATCTGGCCAGAGGGGGAAGGGAAAACGTCTGGCGCCTCGCGAGTGTCGCGTGGAGTCTTCTTGCAATCGTGCTCGTCGCAGTGTCACTCGCCGGAATGGCCGTCGCTCCGTTTGTCGTGGGCGTGATGGCCCACGGATACAAGCCCATACCGGGGAAGCTCGAACTCACCATCTCACTCACCAGGATAATGTTCCCTTACATAGTGTTCGTCGGCCTCACCGCGCTCGCGATGGGGATCCTCAACTCGTTCCGCCATTTCTTCGCCCCGGCGATCTCGCCCGTTCTGCTCAACCTGGGGATGATCGCCTCCATGTTCCTGCTCTGCCCGCGGATGGGGGACGTGCCGGAGAAACAGGTTTACGGCCTCGCAATCGGGGTGCTGGTTGGGGGTGCGGCCCAGCTGGGAATACAGATCCCATTTCTGAAGAAGAAGGGAATGAGCTTTCGCTTCCGCCCGCAATGGCGACACCCCGAGGTGAGGAGGATCGTCACCCTGATGCTCCCCGGGGTGATAGGCCTCGGCATCCTCGAGATAAACGTGTTCGTGGACACGTACCTGGGTGCGCTGTTGAGGCCGGGCAGCGTTGCTGCCCTTGAATACGGGAGCCGTCTGATGCAACTTCCGCTCGGCGTCTTCGCCGTCGCCATCGGCACGGCCATACTGCCCACGCTGTCGATACAGGCCGCCCGAAGCGACATGGGGCAGTTGCGCGACACGTTCTCGTTTGCAGTGAGGCTCGTGTGCTTCATAATGATCCCGGCCAGCCTGGGGCTGATCGTGCTTCGCTATCCCATAATCCGGCTGATATTCGAGCGCGGCGAGTTCAGGCAGGGCGACTCCGTCTCAATGACGGCAATGGCGCTCATGTTCTACTCGGCGGGGCTGGCGAGCTACGGCATGGTGAAGTGTACGGCACCCGTCTTCTACTCCCTCAAGGACACGAAGACGCCGGTCAGGACCGCGGCAATAGCGATGCTGTCCAACATAGTCCTGAACATCATCCTGATGCAGTTCCTGGGGCTGGGGGGCCTCGCGCTCGCGACGGCCCTCAGTGCAACTCTCAACGTGGCGCTACTCATGCGGAGCCTCAGAAGGAGACTGGGGACTATAAAGGGAAGGGAGATTCTTTCCAGCGTCCTGCGGATCGTGGCGGCCGCCGGATTCATGGCAGTCGTGTGCGCGACCAGCGCGAGATTACTGGGAGAGACGCTGGACGTCGGCGCACTGCCGGGGCGACTCGTGCAGGTAGCGGGCTCGCTGCTGCTCGGCGTCTGTTCGTACGTCCTTTTCTGCAAGGCCCTCAAGTGCCCCGAGCTCGCCTTCGTCCGAGGCATGTTGAGGAGATGAGGAGCCTCCTGGAATGAGCGTCGAGAGGAAACTTGATCTGATCCCTTCAAAGCCCGGAGTCTACCTTTTCAAGGACAGCAGGGGCAGGATCATCTACGTGGGCAAGGCGAAAAGGCTCGATGCAAGAGTGCGTGGCCATTTCAGAGGCGATTCGGGCGACCCAAGACACGGTTCCCTGATCAACAGGGTGAGAGACCTCGATTACATCGCGACTCAATCCGAGATCGACGCCCTCATACTCGAGGCGAACCTCATAAAGCAGCACAAGCCGCGCTACAACATAAGCCTGAGGGACGACAAGAGGTATCCTTTCCTCAAGGTGACGCTGCGAGAGGAGTACCCGCGGCTTCTTCTTACCAGAGACCTCGTCGACGACGGTTCCCGTTACTTCGGGCCTCTCACCGACGTGAAGGCCGTGAGGCAGGGTGTGAGGTTACTGCGGAGCGCGTTCCAGCTGAGAGGTTGTCCCGGCGCGCAGCCTGGGCGCCAAAAGGGAAGGGAGTGCCTGGATTACCAGATCGGCATTTGCTCCGCCCCGTGCACGGGCAGGGTGGACAAGACACAGTACTCGTCCTTCGTCGAGGAGCTCCTGATGTGCCTCAAAGGTCAGAGCGAGGCCGTAGCGGACGCCCTGCGAGAGAAGATGGACAGGGCGTCTCGGGACAGACAGTACGAGGCCTGTAGCCGGCTCAGAGACAGAGTCAACGCGATCGACAGCGCGCTGAGAAGGCAGCGCGTCTTCGTGCTGAGGGATTACGACTCCGACGTCTTCGGAATGGCGCGCCACGCCCAGCTCGCTGCGGTGAGCGTCCTCAAGGTCAGAGAGGGGAAGGTCCTGGGCAAGGACACTCTCCTTCTACAGGGAACCGGGCAGAAGCACGACTCCGAAATACTCTCGTTCGCAATGTCACAATACTATCTCGGCGCCTCGCTCGTTCCGAAAGAGGTGTTGATCCCCGTCGGAATCGAGGAGGACGCAGGAGTCCTGAGTTCCTGGCTCTCCGCAAGAGCATCACGTCCCGTTTCTCTGAGACTGCCGCGGCGACGCCAGGGGGCTGCACTAACCGCGATGGCAAACGACAACGCGCTGCTGGCCCTGCAGGAGACGCTCTCGCCTTCGCTGCAGAGGCCAGGGACTATCGCGGCCGAGGTGAGAGCCCTTCAGGCGGCTCTCCGCCTGCCGTCCCTTCCGGTGAAGATCGAGGCCTTCGATATATCACAAATATCAGGGCAGCAGGCGGTGGCGTCCGTCGTCGTCTACGTGAACGGGAGACCGCGACGTTCGGATTACAGGCGCATGCGAATAAAGGGGGTAGAGGGTCAAGACGACTTCGCAATGATGGAAGAAGCCGTGAGAAGGAGGATGGAAAGACTCAGTCGGGAGCGGGTGCCGCTTCCGGACTTCATACTCGTGGATGGGGGGAGGGCGCAGATAACTGCTGCGACGACGGCTCTCGCGAAGGCGTCAGTGACGATTCCCGGAGTGATCGGCCTTGCGAAGCGTGAGGAAACGCTCTATTTCTCGTGGCGTGAGACGACGTTGAAGCTTGGTGCGGCGGCGAGGCCGGTGACGATCCTACAAAGAATGCGTGACGAAGCGCACAGGCTGGCTATCGGATACCACAGGCGACTCCGGGCGAGGCGGACGATATCTTCGGCCCTCGACGAAGTCGAGGGCGTAGGCCCGATGAAGAGGAAGGCCCTGCTCCGGCGCTTCGGTTCGGTGCGTGTCCTCAGGCGCGCAGCGATGGAGGAGATCGCCGGGGTGAGGGGAATAGGCCCTGTCTTGGCAAGGAGAATCCTGGGTACACTGGCAGAGTCCGGCCCTCACGGGGGCACGCCCCCACCGCGGAGCGCGTCCGGGTGAGCGGACGGTGCCGTCCTGGGGCGGAAAACGGGAGAGTCGCATGAGGATCTTGACCTATTCGACGATCGAGAGCCCGTTCGGCACGATCTGGTTTGCAGCGAGCTCGAAGGGAGTGAGTTTTCTCCTGCTCAGATATTTCAACGAGCGCAGGGTGGCGGTGGAGCTGAAGAAGATCCGCGGCGCCAAGCTCGCCAGAGACGACAGGGGGCTGCGGAGTTTCGCCGGTCAACTCGAGAGATACTTCGCGGGCGAGGTGGTCCCGTTCGAAGTCGAGCTGGACCTCAGTTCCGGCACGTCCTTCCAGCAGGCGGTCTGGAGGGCGGTGCGAAAAACGGCGTACGGACACCTCGTGAGCTACAAAGCGATAGCTGAAAAGGTGGGCAATCCCCTGTCCGCAAGGGCCGTGGGGAACGCACTGGGGGCCAACCCGATTCCGATCGTGATCCCGTGCCACAGGGTGATAAGAAGCGACAACAGCCTGGGAGGATTCTCGGGAGGCATAAGGTGGAAGAGGAGACTCATCGGGATTGAGCTGGGCCAGGGAAGCCTCAGGTTCACGGAATCGGGCTGACGTGCCCCGGCCCAGTCTGCGGGAGACTAGGGCGTGTGTGAAACCCGGAACAACCTGTGAGGGCCGATGAAGGAAATACTGGTCAGGAAACTCGTCGTGGGCGACCTTGAGACTAACTGCTACGTTTTGGGTTGTGCGGAGACGAAGGATGCCCTCGTGATTGATCCGGGGGGAAATGCAGAGATGATACTCGATGCGGTGGAGGAGATGAAGCTCAGGACACGCGCCATACTCAATACCCACGGCCACATAGACCACATACTCGCGAACGGGCAGATAAAGGATGCCACCAAGGCAGAGCTTCTGATACACGAGTACGACAGTCACATGCTGGAGGACCCCGAAGCCAATCTGTCTTCGCTCTCCTGCGGAGCCGTTGTTTCTCCGCCTGCCGACAGGTTGCTGAGAGAGGGGGATCCGGTGAGGGTGGGCAGGATTCTGTTCACGGTCTTGCACACACCGGGGCATACGGCGGGCGGCATCTGTCTTGCCAAGGAGGGCATGGTCTTCTCGGGAGACACCCTGTTCGCGGGCTCCGTCGGGAGAACGGATTTCCCCGGAGGCTCCTTTGAGCTGCTCGTCCATTCCGTCAAGTCCAAACTGATGACACTCCCCGGTGTCACCAGCGTTCTTCCAGGGCACGGACTCAACACGACAGTGGCGAATGAGAGGAAGTGGAATCCCTTTCTATGAAGGCGGCATCTGTGTCGGACGCAGCGTCGGCTGTCAGATTGCGGGCGACTCTCGAGGGCTTCAGACAGTATTTGCTGCTGGAGCGCAGGTTGATGATCAATACGGTCAGCTCCTACTCCGGCGACGTCGAGAGATTCCTGGAATTCCTGCGCCGGAACAAGAGAAGAACCGCCGAGACGGCCAGAAAGGAACACGTGGCAGAATACCTGGCCTCCCTTTCCAGGAGAGGGTTTGACCCGTCGTCCGTGGCGCGCAACCTCTCTTCAGTACGGGCGTTTTACGGATTCCTCATTGCGTCCCGCAAGGCAGTCGAAGACCCGACGGAACTGCTCGAACGCCCGCGGCTTTGGAAGCGCCTTCCGGCAACGCTCAGCGTCGAAGAGGTGAACAGACTCCTCTCGAAACCGGACTACTCGGGGACGCTCGGCCTGCGGGACAGAGCAATGCTGGAGTTCATGTACGCCACGGGATGCAGGGTCTCAGAACTGTTGGATGCGACTCTCGAGCGCGTCAGTCTCGAGGAGGGGCAGTTCCGGTGTATCGGGAAGGGCGGCAAAGAGAGGATCGTCCCTCTCGGTTCGCATGCGTGCCGAGTCCTGGTTCGATATCTGAGAACGAGCAGGCCTGAGCTGGCGAAGGGCAGGTCCTCCAAGTTTCTGTTTGTGAACGCGAGGGGCGGCAGGCTTTCGAGAATGGGTTTCTGGAAGATCCTCCGCAAGTACTCTCTGGAAGCCGAGCTGAGAGTGCCGCTGAGCCCTCACGGGCTGCGCCATTCGTTCGCGACGCACCTCCTCGAGCGAGGGGCGGACCTGCGCGTGGTGCAGGAACTGCTCGGACACTCCTCCATTTCGACGACGCAGATATACACGCAGTTGGACAGAGAGTATCTGCGCAGTGTTCATTCACGTTTTCATCCGCGTGCCGTCTTGCCGGGCAACAAACACGACTGATCCCAAAGGAGGTCGACTGTGAAGAAAGGACTACTTGTGGGTATGACCACGCTCCTGTTCTGGATTGCCCTTCCGTCTCCATGCTGTTGCGGCCCGATTTTCGAAGAAAGAGGCACGCTGACCGTCGGCGGCTTCGCCCAGTACGGAATGCTGGCCGGAGATGCGACGGCGGTGGATGAGTACGACAAGGGCGTGGGCTACGGCATGAGACTGCGCTACAATCTGGGGCGCGACAGGGCGTTGGGGATTTCGCTCGAGAATCAGACGTTCGAGGCCGTGCCTGCTCCGCCGGGAGACGACCAACCCAGAAAGCTCAAGATAGCCCTCATCACGATGGACTACATCTTCTACTTCGAGAGAAGGAGCACGCTGACCAGATATTTGACGTTCGGAGCGGGAGTGCACCATCCCGGCAGGGAGTACCACCTAAATTCCATCATAGGGCCGGACGGTCTCGTGCTCACTGCGGGGGGTGGGTTCGAGTATTTCTTTCACAAGTTGACGTCGCTGGACGTTTCCGTCAGAGCTTACGGTCTGTTCGGCCAGGACGGGCTCATGGGGACCGCCCAGGCCGCGGCGGGCATCAACTTCTACATAATCGACTAGAGGGTATCGTACGACGGACCGGACGCACCTGTCCGGGCCCACGGGCCTGGGACCGGGGGATGCGACTCACCGGGAAAGAAGGGAGCCCTTCAAGAAGTGAGCGATCAAGAGTTCTCGGTCGGCAACAGAGTGATACACAGGCTGTTCGGAGAAGGACTCATCGTTGACGTCCGCAAGGGAGTCCTGCACGACGTGCTGGAGGTCGCCTTTCCCTGCGGCGTAAAGCGCATAGTCTCCACGTATCCGCTCGTCGAAACCAAAGAAGGCACGCTCAAACCCCCACAAGATCAGGAGGCCGTAGACGCCGACGGCGGGCGTGGAGAGGGACAGGGCCTCCCTGAGAGCCTGGCGGCCAGCGCCGTGAGAGAGTGGGGAAGCGCCGAGCTGTTGGAATGGGGTGAGCGGGGCAGTGAAGCCCTCGACGCCTACGCCGCCGGGAACTTCTGCTCACCCGAAGAGTTCGCCCTTCGACTGGAAGCCGAGAGACACGCTCTCGACAGGGGCTTCACGCATCTTGTCGCCTTCCAGAGCGTGAGAGAGGTCGACAGGCACAGACACCAACTGGACGCGTGCCTCAAGGTGATGCGAGAGCTGGGGGGAAGGGCGCTTCTTGCAGACGAGGTTGGGCTGGGCAAGACAGTGGAGGCGGGACTCATCCTCAAGGAGTACCTGCTTCGGAGACTGGCCAGGAAGGTCCTGATACTCGTGCCTGTGTCGCTTCTCATCCAGTGGCGGGAGGAACTGGTCAACAAATTCATGCTCAGGCCGGTCATCGCAGTCGGGCCGGACGATTGGGGAAAGGGCAGCATAGTGCTCGCGTCGATCGACAGCGCCAAGACGACGAGAAACAGGGAGAAGGTCGCCGAGCAGAAGTTCGACGTCTTGATAGTGGACGAAGCACACAGACTCAGAAATCACAAAACGCTTGCCTGGAAATTCGTCCACGGCCTTGACGTGAAGTATCTTCTTCTCCTCACGGCCACACCCGTTCAGAATGATCTGCGTGAGCTCTTCAACCTCGTTACGCTTCTCCGGCCCGGGACGCTGGGGACCTATCGCGCGTTCAGAAGGCAGTTCATGGTGAGGGGGGACAAGCGGCTGGCACGGAACACCCACAGTCTGAGCCGGCTGCTGTCGGAGGTGATGGTAAGGACGTCGAGAACCGAGGCGGGTCTGCCCCTTCCCGGACGGATCGTGCAGGACGTGGGTTTCACGCTGTCTGAAAGCGAGAGGCTCCTCTACGACTCCGTGGCGGACCTCGTGCGGGAACTTCTGGGGCCTCACGAAACCGAGATCGAAAGAAGCTGGTACTTCACCCTTCTCGTGCTGCAGAAGGAAATGGGAAGCAGCAGTTTCGCCGCACTCAGAACCCTCGAGCGCATGTGTGCAAGCGAGAGGTACAGGACGGCCCGGAAGCGGTTTCTGGAGCTCCGCGACATGGCCGCCTCGATCGACCGAAACGCAAAGTGTGACGGACTGTTGAGCCTCCTGGAGCAGCGGAAGGAGAAGGTCATCGTTTTCACGCAATTCAAGAGCACGCTGGAGTACCTCAAGAGCACGCTCGTCAGCAGAGGCTTCACCGTATCGGTGTTCCACGGAAGCCTCTCGCCGGCGGACAAGGAGAGCGCAATCCGGGATTTCAGGCGCAGCACGCAGGTGCTGGTGAGCACGGAGGCCGGGGGCGAAGGACGCAACTTGCAGTTTTGCAGAAGAATGATAAACTACGACCTTCCCTGGAACCCGATGCGGATCGAGCAGCGCATAGGGCGGGTCCACAGGCTGGGACAGAAGCAGGACATATACATTTTCAATTTCACGACCGACGACACCGTGGAGTCTTACGTGCTTGACATACTTCACAAGAAGATAAGCATGTTCGAGCTCGTTGTCGGAGAAATGGATCTCATTCTCGGCAATCTGAACGAGAAACGCTCTTTCGAGGAGATGGTTTTCCACATCTGGGCCACGTCAAAGGACAACGAAGAGGTCAGGCGACGCTTCTCATCGTTCGGGGCGCGGCTGCTCTACGCGAAGAAGAGGTACGAGAAGGTCAAGGATCTGGACAGAAGGATATTCGAAGTCGAGTCCGGCAAGGGAGAAGAGTGAGCCAGGTAGAAGGAAAGCTCGGAGAATTCACACGCCGCCTTCTGAGCATGAAAGGATGTGACGTGGAGGTCATCGACAAGGATCTCTTGGGCGTGAGACTCGGGCCGGATCTGAGGGAGAGGCTCAACCGCGAGAGTCTGGTCCTCGCTTTCTCTCAGGAGGTCGCTGCGTCGAACCAGGAGGCGGAGCTTGTGACTCCTGGAAGCTACTTCTTCGCTTTTCTCCTCCTCCTGGCACGCATGAGCGGTGACACGTGCAGCTCCGTCGCGAAGGAGAAGGTCAAGAACGTCACCGCCTTCCTCAGGCAGGTGAAGTTCGACAAGTTCAATGTTGAGATCGTTGAGCGAGAAAGCTATCATCATGCTTTCGTCAGGTTTCATTTTGTCGTCACCTACGCCAGTGTGGACTCCTCACACGAAATCAGGAGTGTCGTCTACGACACGTCCCTCAAGAGAGCCAGCACTGAGATTGACGGATTCTGGGACCAGCTCCAGCTTGAGAAACGTCCGCGGGAAGAGACGCTCACTCCCGCGTTGGCGAAGGAGGAGCTCGCCCTGGCGCTCGACAGGTCGTGTTCCTTTCTGGCCGCGCGCATCAAACACAGAGTCTCGGCCCTCAAGGCCCGGAGCAGCGAACTGCTGAAAAGGGAGCTCGAGAGACTCGAATCCTACTATCGGCGTCTGATCGACGAAGAGGTGGGTCTCGCCGGAGACGCGGGTTCACGGAGTGAAGGAAGGCCCGGCAAGGTCGAGAGCTACAAGCTCGAATGGCAGAGAAAGGCCGCGACTGAGGCCCTCAGATTCAGACCCAGAGTGAGAATCTCGCTGATGGCGGTGGAGGAGGTTTGGCTTCCGAGAAGTCTCCTGACCTTGAGAATCGACACGCATCCGTTCACGGAGTTCTATGGGCTGTTCGAACACGGCACTGGCATTGCCAGAGGTGCGTTCTGCCAGAACTGCAACAATCTCTCCGTGAGTCTCAGGCTGGACAAGACGGGGGCGGTGCAGTGCGAAGACTGTTTTGGTGAACAGGAGAAAGGCTGATAAACGTTCTCCTGTGTGCTATAATGGAATTTCAAGTCCGATACGTGGCTGCCTACTTGAGAGGAGGTTATGTAGAGATGACGAGAATCGGCAGATTGGGGGTTTCGTTCAGGAGATTCGCGTTTCGAGCGTTGCCGGTGCCGGCAATCTTCGTGGTGTCCTGCGCTTCCTTTCAGACCAGCGATGCCGTGGACGAGATCGTGCGACTGAGAGAGAAGTGCCAGGAGTTGCAGACGGCCATGGACAAGGGTCTGAGCGAGACCGTGGTGCGGTCCAAGGTCTCAACTCAGGCCAGGATTCACAAAGACTTCGAGTATCTTTTCACGCCCACCAAGCTCGAGATCCTGGACAGGCGATTCTCTTCCTCCTCCGACCCGGACGAGAAGGAGGCCGTTCGGAGACTCCGGCACTTTCTGGTGTCCCGCAACATCGGGTACAAGCAGGCCGGGGTGGTTGACGACTTGCTGAACTTCGAAAACGAAACGATAATCTCCGTCGACGAGAAGAGTGTTGCCTATAGGTATCTCCACGCCGACCTCGCCAACGAGAAGAACAGGGACGTCAGGAGGAAGCTCTATCTGGCCAGCAGCACTTACTTCGAGGCGGACAACGTGCTCCTGGGGCAGCTCGTGACGATAGAGGCCAGAGAAATCGCCGCTCACGGTTACTCCGACTATCTGGCGTTCTTCGCCGAGGAAAAGTCGTTCGATCCGGCCAGGCTCGAGACGGCGGCTCGCAGCTTGCTGGCGACTTCCGACAGCCTTTACGCGGCACTTCTCGAAGAGATCTGCAGAGAGAAGTTCAACCTGAGACCCGTTGACGTCAAGTCTTACGATATTCCGATCCTTCTCCGAATGAGCGACTTCGACGAGCACTTCCGGGTCAAGACTCTTGTGGACGTCGTTGACCGCGTCTACGGCGGGATGGGCATACCCTTCAAGAGGCAGGCCAAGATCAGACTCACCACGGGAGACGCCGATCAACTGATGGAGGGAACGCACGTCTACGGCGTGCTCGTTCCGAACGACGTTCGCCTGTCTCACAGGACGCTCGGCGGAGCACCGGATTTCGCCAGCTTGCTTCATGGCGCGGCCGCGGCGCTCCACTACGCAAACACGACCGAGACTCTCCTTGAATTCAAGAACTTCGGAACGCATTCTGCCAGAGAAGGTTACGGGTTTTTGTTTGAGTATCTTCTCGACGATCCCCTAGCGCTCGACCGCTTCATCAAGCTCCCGGCAGAGGTGCGCGGCGCATATTTCAAGGTGCGCGCTTTCTCGAGGCTCCACGAGGCACGCACGATGTGCGCCGATTATCTTCTTCAGCTGGCGCTTCTGAAGGGCAGGGAGGGGATTCAGGAGAGATACTACGACATAATGAGGTCCGCCCTGAAGTACGAGCTAACAGACAGGGACGCACAGCGTGCCCTGAGGCACAATGATTTCTTCGCCGTGGCGGACAGGATGCGAGGCCTATTTCTGGAGCCATACATGAAGGCGTACTTCAAGAGGCAATTCGGAGACGAGTGGTACACCAAACAGGAGGCCGGTCGCTTCCTTCAGGCTCAGTGGGCCCTGGGACAGAAAGAGCAGCTTTCCAAGATTGAAGCGAAGTTCGGCGCAGACGCCTATGACTGGAGGCCCTGCTTTGACGGCATGCTTCAACTGCTGAGGAGCAACCCGTAGCGCCGGAAGGGCAGGGGCCGGCTCAAGAGGAGGTAGTCAATTGCCCAAGAAGAAAGCGAAGCTGAAAATCACAAGAAGGGACATGAAGAAAGACCCCCTGGTGACCTTCTCCCTCAAGGCAGCCGACGTCGCGCGTAGAAACGCCAGAATTATAGCCATCGTGAGCGCCGTTGTCGCCGTTGCCGTTGTGGTAGTGGCCTTGATGGTCAGAGACAGGGGGAGGGCCGAGGCGGAGGCCGAAGTTCTGCTCGCCGACGCCAACAAGGAGCTCTGGAGGGGGAACGCAAACCAGGCAGTCGGCCGATACGGGGACCTCCTCGACAGGTACGCGGGGACCAAGAGCGGTCTGAAGGCTCTCTTGTTCAACGGCGACGCACTGCTCGAGGCGGGGCGGTACGACGATGCAATAAAGAGCTACGAGCGGTTCATGCAGCGGGAGAAAAGGGACGAGATGCTTCGCAACTCCGCACGAAGAGGGATTGCGACCGCCCTGGAGGACAAGGGTGAATTCGCGAGGGCCGCGGACGTCCGGGAAACACTGTGCAAATACATCGAGGGAGACGAGGCGGCTCAGGAGCTCATGGGGGCCGCACGATGTTACAGGGCTGCCGCGATGTACGGCAGGGCCATCGAACTTTACGAAAAGGTGATCTCACAACATCCGCAGTTCTGGGGTATCGAGGAGGCAAAGGTGTACCTGGCAGAAATGCGGGCCAACTTGAGATTGTCTTCGCAGGGTGCTCACTGACAACATTGCCGTGGGCGAACAGGAAGACTCGTCGATTGAAAGGGAGCGTGTTCACCCATCGATGTCTGTCCACACGATTCTTCTGATCGCGCGATCCACCGTCGGGACGTAACCAGCCGACATGCCAGCGAGAAAAATCCACGTCGCAATAATCTGGCACATGCACCAGCCGGTCTACAAGGACTCCAGAACCGGCGTCTATCTGCTTCCATGGGTCAGGCTCCACTCGGCGAAGGACTATGCCGACATGCCGGAGATTCTTCGTGAGTTCCCCGACGTGAAGGTCACCTTCAACCTCGTGCCCTGCCTGCTGGAGCAGATACGGGAATACTCCGAGGGCTCCGTCAGAGAGTTGTTCTTGGAGATTTCCCGAAAGCCCGCGGAACAACTTTCGAAGGAAGAGAAACTGTTCTTGCTCAGGAATTTCTTCACGGCCCACAGGAAGAACGCCATTGCCCGCTACCCCCTCTACGATCGGCTGCACCGGAAGATGCTCTCTCTTCGCGACGAGATCTCGCGTGGCAGAGGTGTCAACAAGTTCACGAACAGGGAATTCCTGAATCTTCAGACGCTTTTCAACCTCGTCTGGACCGACCCTAGCTATCTCGACGAACCCGACGTCCGGCACATCGCGCAGAAGACCA
>JAZDPI010000004.1:0-2406 GCA_043797775.1 Candidatus Eiseniibacteriota bacterium | reverse complement strand
CGCGCACAGGGTCGCACAGAAGGCGACCAGAAATACTGCTCCCGGCGCGAGCAGGTTCTCCAACCAGCGTTGAGCTGGCACGGGCTATCCTCCAGGTTCTGGGCAGGTTTTGGGGCCAGGGCGGTAGGCCCTGCTCACTTCACTCTGTCGTAGATCAAGATGTATGTACTTGCGATTACGGCAACCTCCGAAAACGTTCTTATGAAAGCCCGCCACGTATAGGTGCTGTTCCTCGGAACGAGCACCGTGTCTCCCGGCTTGAGGATGGGAGCCAGGTCGCCCGAGCCGTTGCTCTTCAGGATGTGCATGACGTTTACCTTCTCTATCTCTCGCCCGACGTGGTTGATTCGAGAGAGAGAGACGGCTCTGAGATCGGCATACTCTGTTGGGCCGCCGGAGTTGGAAATCAGTTCAATGAGATCTGTGTTGTCTTTGACTTCGTAGAGCCCGGGCTTCTGGACCTCGCCCCATATGTGCACCTTCATCTCGAAGCGTCTCTCCTTGCCGCTGATATAGTTCGACGCGGGTGTGCTGACGGGACTCTGCGGGTCCGGCGTTGCGGCGCGGGTCGGAGGCGTCAACAGGCATGACGCCGCGATTAGGACAACGATCACACAAAGCTGCCGCTTGTTGATTCTCAAAATGGCTTCACCCCTCTTTGCTGTTGTGGGGACCGGAGATCTTGCCGAGAAGCTCCGTTACCTGGTCCTTTTCGACGAACCTTCTGGCCGAAGGACGCTTCTTCTTCTTGGAACCGTAGTAGTAGTGATATCTGTAGCTGTAATAGCCGTAGGTGCTCCTCAGGTCCACGTCGTTGACTACGACGCCCAGAATCTTCGCACTGGCGTTGTCGAAAAGGTTCTTGGCGTGGACGAGGGACCCGCGGGCAGTCTTCCCTGAGTTGACTATCATGAGCGTGGCATCGACGAGCCTCGCGAGGAGAGCCGCGTCCGTCACCGGTAGAATGGGCGGCGAATCGAATATTACAAAATCGAAATGCTGCCGCACGAACTCGACGAACCTCTTGGCCGCCAAGGAACCCAGCAGCTCATGCGACGCAAGGAGTTTTGATCCGGAGGGCAGGGCGAAGAGATTCCGCACCTCCGTTTTTCTCAGGGCGTCCATGAAACCACATTTGCCTGAGAGCAAGTCCGTCAGCCCCGGTTCCGGGTTGACACCGAAGACCCGGTGAACCACGGGCCTTCTCAAGTCGGCGTCGACGACGAGGGTCTTGCTTCCACTCATTGCCGTGGAGACGGCCAAGTTCACGGAGGTCATCGATTTGCCCTCGACAGGATTTGGGCTCGAGATAAGGAGGGTTCGGAGCTGGCCGCCCTCGTCGGAAAAGGCCAGGTTGGTTCTCAACGTTCTGTATGCCTCGGCGGCGGGAGAGCGGGGATCGTGGTACGTCACGAGCTTCCGGCTGATCTCAAATGCGCCCCTGCCGTCTCTCCCACTTCCGTCTCCGGCGGCGTGCACCGGTCTCACGGCCCTTATTCTCGGTATCTGACCGAGCACTCTCAGGTCCACGACGGCCTGGACGTCCTCCATGGACCTGATCGAAACATCGGTCGATTCCAGATACAGGCAGAGGGCAACGCCCGTGCCCAGGCCGACGAGGAGCCCCATGAACAGGTTAAGCAGCTTGTTGGGGCGGATTGGTGAGCGCGGTTCCTCTGCAGGATCGATCACGCGGATGTTTCCGATCTTACCGGCCTCGCCGATTCGGGATTCTTCGTATTTCTCGAGAAGCATCACGTAGATCTTCTCGTTGACCTCCTTGGCGCGTGCGAGCCGGGCGAGGAGCAGCTCCTTCTGAGGGAGAGAATTCAATTCCCTTTCGTACGAGGCCCTAACACTGCGCAGCACGTCTTCCTTTGCCCGGAAACTCTGTATCTCAATCTGGAGCTCGAGGTCCGCCAGCGAGAGGCTCTCAAGCCGCGACACGGGGTCAATGAGCGCTCTCCCACCTGCCAGCTTCACGATCTCATTCGTGAGCTTGCGCTTCGTTTCTTCTATCTCCGCCCTTATCTTGATCATCTTGGGATGATCTGCAGAGTAGCCCTGCACGTCCATGGTCGTATACTCGACCTGAAGCTCGACGAGGTTCTCCTTGAGCTTGGTGATCCAGGGGCTCGTGAGTTCTTCTATGGACGGAATGAGCTCCTTCTTCTCGCCTGCTATCTGAGTGAGTATGGTGGCCCGCTTCTGTTCGCACGCGCCGCGCTCGGTCGAGGCTTCGTTGAGCAGGATCTCCACCTCGGTGAGTTTGGTGAGGATGGCCTCGGATTCCTTGTCGAGAGAGACGATCCTGGCAGTCTTCTTGTAAGCGTTGAGGGAGTCCTCGGCGAGCTTTAGTCGGTCCCTGACGACAGCGAGCTGCTCTTCCAGGAATTTCTTGACGAC
>JAZDPI010000316.1:0-3940 GCA_043797775.1 Candidatus Eiseniibacteriota bacterium | reverse complement strand
ACCGAAAAGGGTGGGCTCATCAAGCATGCCATACAGACCTCCGCCTCCCCCGTGTGTCGCGAAGTTGTCGTGGAAGGTCGCGTTCACCAACTCGGGACGTCCGAAGTAGCTGTACATTCCGCCGCCTTGATCGGCCGTGTTGTCCTCGAAGAGCACGTTCGTCAGCAAGGGGTCTCCATACTCGCTGCATATGCCGCCGCCGTCGTCCAGGGCGGAGTTGTTCCGGAAAATCACGTTTGTCAACGTCGGACTGCTGGAATAGCCGTACATGCCGCCACCGTTGTGGCGTGACGAGTTCGCACTGAAGACCAGATTCGCCAACGTCGGATTGCCCTGATAGATGCATATTCCACCACCGAAGGCCTCGGGGCCGGCTAGGTTGGCGTTGCCACCTTCGATGAGGAAGCCGTCGAGCATCGCGGTGCTGTCCACGTTCTCGGCCCCCACCACGTGGTAGCTGTTGTCCGCCGAATCAAGCGGGACCCCTATGTCACCACTCAGAATCACTTGATTCGCCTGGACGTCCCTTTGCTCCCGCAGTGTCTCCGTGCCGGCGAAACCACCGTAGATTGCGAGCCCACTGCGAAGCTCGAAGCTCGCCAGCCTGTCCGCGCTGTCCCCCGGCACGTAGGTACCCTGAGCAACCCAGACTTCGTCGGAGCTGTCCGCAGAGGCAAGAGCACTCTGGAGATTCACGAAGGCATGTGTCCAGGAAGTCCCGTCGTCGGCACCGGTCGCGTCAGCATCAACGTAGATGACGTCAGCATTCGTTCCAGCAGCCAGGAGCAGCAGCGCCGTGACGGCTGCCGGCATTGAGAAGCGCGTGGCCACGAAGGCCTCCTTCGGTGAGACCTGTACCTTGCTTCCTCGGGGCGGCGCGCCCGAAAACGGCGCATCGCCCGTCTCCCCGCAGAGAGAAGACGAGGGACGCCCGCCCACGCCTCCCGGGCTCGCCGGGAAAACGTCGGTCTCAGCGGTCCTCGCCGCCTCTGAGCACAACGAACTCAACGCGCCTGTTGAGCGCTCGTCCGGTGGGTGAAGTCTCCGGTGCTATCGGCCTCGATTCACCGTAGCCGCGGGCTACCAGTCTCTCGGGATCGATCGAAAACGTCGTGACGAGATAGTCGCGCACCGCCTCGGCCCGGGCTTGAGAGAGCCTCAGGTTGACCGTGTCAGGACCACTGCTGTCCGTGTGTCCGGCGATCTCGATGCGCAGGTCGAGGTGCTTTGCGAGCACGTAGCCGAGTGAGTTGAGCACAGAAATGGACGCCGCCAGGAGAGTCGCACGATTCACTTCGAAAAGAATGTTCACCGATCGCAGAAGTCCCGCCTCCACGATTTCTCGTTCAATCTCGATGGTGTCCCGACCTGCCGCCGGCGTCGGTACGGAGGGTGGAGAAGGCCTGCCGGTGTCCGGCGGAGCAGGAATCTGTGCGCCACGAAGGGCACCCGCCACCGTCGTGTCGACCGGGGTGGCCGGAGGCGCGGGTGTCGCTATCGCAGCGGTCCTGGCTGCGACAGTGTCCGCCGCAGGCTTCGCCGGTGCCGGGGGAGGAACGACTATCACGCTCGTATCCCCGGGCCGGCTGCCAGGTACGACAAGGATCCTCTCGGTCGGGGGAGGCAGCGCTGCGAGTGAGGCGCGTTGAGCCTCCTGCAACTCAAGGAGTCGGCTGTCCATGTAGGACTGCAACCGTGCTTCCATCCGATTCAAGTCGTCTCGCGTCAGAGCCGGAGTGTGGGCCAGGGAGTCAACTCGGACCGGAGCATGCGGCTGAGGCGGGACCGGAGGCTGCACCGTGGGGCGCAAGCTCCACGAAGGAGGATAAATGATGATTATGGGACGCCTATCGTGCACCGAGCGAATCCTAACACCGCCTGGAGCGAGCCTCCGCACCGGAATGAGCTTGACGGGGGATGTGTCTGCGATGCCAGGGGAGGCCGGCGTGGAACTCTGTGTGACGCGCGGGGTCACCAGCGTCGAGTCCGCCGCGGGCTGTCCCCGGCCTGCAACCGGAAGCAGCCCTCCCGCAACCACAATCACCGTGAACAACAGAGTGAGTCGTCGCATTGTATGATTCCCCTCAACCGGGCGAGAGTCCTCTAGAAGTTGAAACGGTACCCGGCAAGTAGACGATTGTTGTCGAAGAAGTCCTGATTCATGTATTCAACAAACAACGTAGAGGTTCCCGCACGAACGTTCGTGCCCACAACCAGATTCAGAACCAGCTCCAATTCGTCCCGGTTGAGAAAGCCGAGGCCGATTCCTCCATACGGGTCAAGTCGGTCCAGAAGCCCAAAGCCGAGGTCGTAAAGAGCGTTGAGGTTGACGTTCGTCGTGAGGTCGTCGTCTCCCGCACCGAAGATCAGCTGCGGAACGAGCTTGAACGGGCGCTCCCGGTGCAGGAAATCTGCACTCACGCCCATCAGCACCTGGTGCGGCCGATCGACGTTATAGCCGGTCACCACCGCCAGACCCCCGAAGTGAAGAGACGGCTCGGGCGCCGGTTGGACTACCTCAAAGCCCGGCTGCACACGCGGCGCCGTCACAGCCGCTGGAGCCGGGGTCTGGATGACGGTGGCAGGCTGCCTGGCTTCCGGCACCTCGGCGGGCCGCGCAGGCGAAGCCGCCGCCAGCTTCAAGCTGCTCAGTTGAGCCTCGATTCCCCGCATGCGCATATCAAGAGCGGTCTCCAACCTCGTCAGGGTCGACGTATCTTGCGGAGGAGCAGGCTTCTCTATGGCCTGCGCTCTCTCCTCGCGGAGCACCCGGCGGACGATTTCCTCGACCTGAACCGGGCTCACGCCGGGAGAAGCAGGGGGTGGGGGCGAAGGTACTGCCGCCGGGGCACCCACAGAAGGCGTTCTTACCAGGGGCGGGGCCGAAATGAGAGCGCCGGTGGAGGGATCTAGGTAGTATATCAACGGCTCACCCTCAATCGTCTCGATACTCACACCGCCCGGCGTGCCGAAACGAAGGTAGAGCTCTCCCTCTTCCGGAACAGGCAACGTCATCCAGCGTCCCTCTCGCTTGGGCTCTGGCTCGGCGGGGGTTACCGCAGTCTCCTTTTCTTTCGGAACAGCTTTTGGCTTGGCCTCCACTTTGGCGGCGGGTTCAGCCTTCGGCGCCGGTGGCACCGGTGCCGTCAAGCGTGCGACGTCCGGAATCCCAGCCAAGTCTCTGGGGGGAATCCGGGACTCAGAAACGACTGCCGTCAACGAGTCCACCTGTGATTGAAGAGAAGTGAGATCGCCGTCCACCTCTCTCATTTGCGAAACAAGACGTTCCCGTTCCGCCTTCGATGCCGCCATCTCTCGCCCGAACACACGACCGAGAGTCTGTCCCTTCCCACCGCCGAGGCCGAAGCTCACGCCCACCGTGAACATCGTGTTGAACTTGATACCGGCGGGGTCGCTCAGATTGTCGACGCCGGTCGTGCTCATCAGAAGGGATCGCAGGCCCACGTCTATGCTGAGTGCAGTGCCGAGGGGCAAGACCAGACCGATTCCCCCCAGTGCAAAGGGTTTGTCCTCCGGGGCGACGACGCCGTTGCCGACGTATCCTTCCATCACGTCCATGTATCCGCCACCCACCGTGACGTAGGGTGTAAGGTCGCCTCCGATGTCGGCGAAGGCGAGCTTGATCTCACCGCCGTAAGCCTGCAGGTCGTCGAAACGACTCCAGGAATTCTCCTCCATTCCTCGCCAGTAGAAACCGCGCAACCCTGCGTACGGTCCGAGATCAATCCCGGCAGACAGACCGACCACGTGCTGGTTCTCACGAAAGCCCAGCGCTTCATCAAGATCGATTTTTCCACCGGCAGGCTCGAGTCGGAATGCGATTCCTCTCCAACCCCTGCCCAATTGATCCTGAAGCGCTCGATCCAGCTCTGTCAGCTCTCCCTGCCGCAACCCGCCGAGATAGAACTTCACACCGACG
>JAZDPI010000301.1:0-8170 GCA_043797775.1 Candidatus Eiseniibacteriota bacterium | reverse complement strand
CCTAAGAAGGCCCTGCTCAGTGAGGACGGCAGTAACTACGTCTTCGTCGTCGCCTCGGACACGACGTCAAAAGTGGACGTCAAGCCAGGAATAACAGACGGCCAGCTGGTGGAGATTCTCTCGGGCCTCTCGCCCGGCCAGTCCGTGGTTACCGTGGGGCATGGGGGCCTTAAGTCGGGCGACAGGGTGAAGGTAGTCAAGCGGTGAAAATTACAGACATCTCCGTAAGCCGCCCCGTCACGGTTTCCATGGTGGTCGCGGCTCTCATCGTTTTCGGCTTGGTTTCACTAGGAAGGCTTCGCGTCGAACTGCTTCCGAACATCTCCTATCCTTCTCTTACCATCCAGACCGAGTATCGGGACGCGGCGCCCGCCGAAGTCGAGCAATTTGTGACCCGGCCCATCGAAGAGGCCGTCGGCGTTCTCCCCGGGCTCGAAAAGGTCAGGTCCGTGTCGAGACCGGGCCAGTCCGAGGTGACACTCGAGTACGTCTGGCGCACCAAGATGGACCTGGCTGCTCTCGACGTGAGGGAGAAGCTCGACCTGATCGAGCTCCCTGAGGCTGCCGGGAGGCCGGCCATCTTGCGCTTCGACCCCTCCCTGGATCCCGTCATGCGTCTCAGGATCGCCGGCGGCGAGGACCTGCTCAGACTGAGACGCATAGCCGACAAGCTCGTCAAGAAAGAGCTCGAGGGTCTCAAGGGCGTTGCCGCGGCAAAGGTTAGCGGAGGGCTTGAAGAGGAGATTCACATCGATATAGACAAGGGAAGACTCGCCGCGCTGGGCATTCCGATTACCCAGGTCACTGCGCGGTTGCGCAGCGAAAACGTCAACGTTGCGGGTGGAAGCCTGACGGACGAGGAATCGGAGTATCTTGTCAGAACCACCAGTGAATTCACTACGGTCGAGGAGATGGCGCGAGTTCACATATCAAACGTCAACGGAAGGCCGATACTCCTCGGCGACGTGGCCGCGGTTGAGGCAGGTCACAAAGAGCGAGACGTGATAGCGAAGCTGGACGGGAAGGAATCGGTGGAAGTCGCAATTTACAAGGAGGGCGATGCCAACACCGTCTCCGTCGCGAAGGCCGTCCGCAAGAAACTATCTACGATTTCTCTCCCCAAAGGCGTCACTTCCACCGTGGCGTCAGACCATTCCATCTTCGTACAGAGGTCCGTCTCCGAAGTCATGCGTGCCGCCATCCTCGGAGGACTTCTCGCCACGCTGGTGCTCTATCTCTTCCTCAAGGACTGGCGAACCACCGTGACCATCGGGTTGTCCATACCCGTCTCGGTGGTCATCACGTTTCTCGTGATGTACAGGCTGGGCATTTCCCTCAACATAATGTCGCTGGGTGGACTTGCGTTAGGGGTCGGGATGCTCGTCGACAACTCCATCGTCGTTCTCGAGAGCATCTTTAGACACAAGACGAGCGCGACGGCTCCCGGCGCGGAAGTTCGGACCGGCGCAGTGGATACGGTGAACGCAACTCACACAGACTCAACGAGTCCGGCGGGAGCAGCGGTTCCGGCGGGCCCGAACGCTGCAGTGGGTACGACGGCATCCGACGCGGACAAGCTTCGGACTCTGAGAAGCGCCGTCAGTAAGGGCACCGACGAGGTCGGAAGGGCGGTCGTTGCCTCGACTCTCACGACGGTCGCCGTTTTCTTCCCCCTCGTTTTCGTCGAAGGCATTGCCGGGCAGCTCTTCAAGGATCAGGCTCTCACGATCAGCAGTTCCCTTCTTGCGTCTCTTCTGGTTGCAATCACGCTGATACCGATGCTCTCTGCTCTCACTGTTAAGAAACCCTTGCCGCTTGTGAAGACTCCGAAGGCAGCTAGGGCGGAGGCACCGGCACCCCCGCACGATGATTCTCTCGACGCCGCTGCCCTGGCCGGGCCGAGAGAACGGTTGTGGATTCATGTTCTCAAATCCCCCTTTCGAATCACACTGCGGATACTTCGGTTGATTGCGTGCCCTGTATGGTGGGTGATGCGGGCAGTCGGCCGAGCCGTGCGTTGGATATTCAGGAAACTCTCTCGGGCCGGCCTCGTCGTCGCGCGAGCACTGGTCAATTCCAGAGCCGTTCGTTTCCCCGTGCAGTTCGTGGGCGGGGTTCTTCTGCCACTTTCGCGAGCCGTAGGAGCCGCTTTCCGGGTATCGACCCACTTTCTGGTGAACAAACTGCGCGGCCCGCTTTCTGTGCCGGTCAGGCTCTTCGACGCAGGAATGGAGAGGTTCTACGCATGGTATCCCGGTGCTCTCAGGTCGGCTCTGGCCAGGAAGAACACGGTTCTCCTGGGCGCTTTCGGCGCCTTTGCTCTCGTGATCCTTCTCGCCACGCTGCTGCGAGTGGAGCTTATCCCGCCGTTTTCACAGGGCGAGTTTACGTTCAACATGCGGTTCCCCGAGGGAACCTCTATTCTTGCGACGACGAGGGCAGTCTCCGGCATAGAGAAGGAAGTCATGTCCTTGCCCGGCGTGAAGACCGTCTTCAGCACGTCCGGCTCGACCTCCCTTGGGCAGTTCACCGCGAGAATAAGAGAGGAGAACATCGCCCAGATAACAATGATAACGACCGACCGAAGTAATCCGGAGGTCGAGGAGATAGCGATAGCGCGAATCAGAAGAATCCTGGACACAATGCCGGGGCTCACCTACGACCTGACGACGCCCAACTACTTCAGCTTCAGAACACCCATAGAGGTCGAGGTCTACGGTTACGACCTCGCCGAGCTCAGGGAAGTCTCCGGGAGGGTCGAACAAAGCCTCACGTCCATCCCCGCCATCAAGGACATCTCCAGTACGATGAAGCTCGGAAGCCCGGAGGCTCACATCGTCATAGATCGAGAGAAACTGGCACTGATGAACATCGAGCCTTCTCAGGCGTTCTCCGCGCTCTCAAACGCCCTCAAGGGTGAGGTGGCCTCGCGCTTCAAGAGAGAAGAGGACAAGATAGACATTCTGGTCAGAAACACGGAAGAAGTCAGGCAATCTCTGAATGAGCTGCCCTCTCTCATCATCGGCTACAACGGGGGTTTCCCTGTCCAGCTTGCATCCGTCGCGACGATTGGGATCGACAGAGGCCCGGCCGAGATAACGAGAGTCTCCCAGCAGCGTGCGGCGATAGTCTCCGCCAATCTGGTCGGCCACGACCTGGCGGGTGCCGCATCACAAATTAGAACCGCGCTGAGACAGGTGCCCATGCCTCCGGACTTCTCCGCGTCGCTGGGCGGACAGAGCGACGAGTTGAGAGTCTCGTTTGGAAGCCTGAGGTTTGCGCTAATACTTGCGATCTTCCTTGTCTACCTGGTCATGGCGTCACAGTTCGAGTCGTTCCTGCATCCGCTCGTGATCCTCTTCACGCTGCCTCTCGCTACGGTAGGTGTGGTGTTCTCTCTCCTCATCACCGGGACCTCGGTCAGCGTCATGGTCCTGATAGGGGTGATAATCCTCGCAGGCATAGTGGTGAACAACGCCATCGTTCTCATAGACTTCACCAATCAGTTGCGACAGAGCGGGATGAGCAAGCTGGACGCCATCGTGAAAGCCGGTCAGGTGCGCATGCGGCCCATACTTATGACGACCATTACAACGGTGCTCGGCCTCATGCCCATGGCCGTGGCCGGAGGCGAGGGAGCCGAGCTCAGGGCGCCGCTTGCGATTACCGTTATCGGCGGCCTGTCCTTTGCCACCATGCTTACGCTTTTTGTAATACCGGCGCTCTACGTGACCCTGGACAGGTCGGAGTGACGCACGCTGCGCCGGTCGGCGCCGCTCAGGATGGTTGAGGTTCTTCCTCATGAGTTTTGCACGATTCGTAGTTCGCTCGCCCGTTACGACAATCGTCATCCTCTTCTCCATCTTCGGGTTGGGACTACTCTCCATCTCACGCGTGCCCCTCGCCTTTCTGCCTGACGTAGATTTCCCGGGGCTCAACATAAACGTTCCTTATCCCAACGCCGTGCCCTCCCAGGTCCAGGAGCAGATCACCAAGCCCCTGGAGGAAGCCCTGAGTACCATCGGACATCTCAAACGAATCTATTCCTACTCCGATGCCGATGGATCAAACATATTTCTCGAGTTTGACTGGGGCCTCGACATGGATATTCTCCGGGTCGACGCCCGCGAGAGGATCGACCGCGTTCGCGCCGACCTTCCGTCCGACGTCGAACACATATTCGTGCAGGGATTCAAATCCACGGACATCCCCGTCCTTGTGCTCCGCATCTCCTCCGGCAAGGACCTCTCGAGAAGCTATGACCTCATCGAGAGGCGCATCGTCAATCCTTTGCGACAAGTCCCGGGAGTCGCGAAAGTCACCTACTACGGAGTCGAGCGCAAGGAAATCACGATCGAGTTCGACTTGCATCGAATAGAGAAACACTCCGTTGACGTCGGCACGGTGCTCGCGCGCCTCAGTGCGACAAACAGAAACGTGACGGCGGGTAAGATAGACGAGATCGAGAGGAAGCTGCCCGTCCGAGTCCTCGGCGATTTCAAGACGCTCCGCGAGCTCGAAACGTTTCCCGTTTCGGGCAACCTCACTCTTCTAGACATCTCCAACATCAGGTACCAGGAGCCTCCTCTCAACTACGGGCGTCACCTCAACAGAGACCGCGCCGTCGGTGTGGAAGTGATGAAGGAATCCGGTTACAACACCGTCAAGGTGGCTCAGGACGCGCGGAGGAAGCTGAACGAGATCGCGAAGGACCCGGCGCTCGAGGGGCTCTCGATTCTCACGTTCACGGATCTCTCCGAAGAAATACTCAAGGGTCTCAACGGTCTCCTCCAGGCCGGAGCGATAGGCGCTCTCCTTGCGTGCGTGGTCCTCTTCTTCTTTCTCCGGAACATAGCCGCGACGCTTACCGTCGGGCTCGCGATTCCTTTCTCTGTCGTATCCGCATGCGTCTTCATTTACTTCGCCGTCCGCTCCTTCAACATTCTTTCGATGATGGGACTCATGCTGTCCGTCGGCATGCTTGTCGACAACGCAGTGGTTATGCTGGAAAGCATATTCAGGCACCGGCAGGCCGGCGCGGATCCCACGACGGCAAGCGTTGCGGGGGCGAGCGAGGTCATCCCTGCGGTCGTCACTTCGACGCTTACTACGATCATAGTGTTTCTGCCTCTGGTCATCGGGGCCAGGACGGAAATATCCGTGTGGATTGGAGAAACCGGCAAGACGATCTTCGCAGCCGTCATCTGCTCCCTCATAGTTTCGATCACGCTCATTCCCCTTTTCATGCACAGATTCGGCCATCTCGTACGAACCCAGCCTTCACGGTTCGTCGCGGGGCTCACCGAGCGCTACAAACGCCATCTCAAATGGTCCCTGGAACATAGATGGAAGATGGCGGGCATCATGTTCGCCATCTTTGTCAGCATAGTCTTCCCTTTCTCCAAGATGGAGAAGAGCGCATTCTCGGGCATGCAGGTCGAGTCGGTGCGGATAAACTACTCGTTCTCCGAAAATATGAACCACCACGTCACCGAGCGCTACGTGAATGAAGTCGAAGAGTACATCGCCTCTCAATCCAAAGAGTTGAAGATGAAATCGCTTTACAGCGTTTTCGGCGACAATTACGCCACCACTGCCATCTACCCGCATCCGGAGTTCACGGGCGAGGAGAGCATAAAACAGATCAGGGAAAAGCTCAGGAAGGAACTGCCAAAACTCCCCGGCGTCGAATTGAAGCTCGGTGGCCGAGAAGAGGGGGGCAGATCCGGAACCATAAGCGTGAACATTTTCGGAGACGCCGGGCCGACTCTCAACAGGCTTGCCGACGAGGTTGCACGGAGGCTCGCGTTCATTCCGGAGCTCAAGGACGTGGATACCCAGCGCGAGAAAGGGAGAGAGGAAATCCAGGTCATCGTCGATAGAGAGCTTGCAGTGACCAAGCGACTTGCTCCCGCGACCGTTGCGAGGGCCGTCGCCATGTTCTTCAGAGGTTTTCAGGTCAGCACCCTCAGGGCCGAGAACGAGGAGATCGAAATCTGGGCCAGGGTCCGAGAGGAGGACAGAACGAAGCTGGACAACCTGAAGCGAATAAAGCTGACGAACAGTGCCGGCGACGCGGTACCGCTCGCATCGGTGGCAACGTTTGCCATCGAGAAGGGTCCTGCACAGATCGAAAGACAACAAAGAAAAACGGTCGCAGTCGTGACCGGACACTACGAAGCGGCGGACACCCCCAGCATACGGAGCAAGATCTCCAAGGTGCTGTCGGGCATGACGTTCCCTGCCGGCTACTCGTGGCGATACGGATCGTTCTTCGAAGAAGAAAGTGCCACGCAGAAGGAAATGCTTGTCAACATGCTGCTTGCACTTGTCCTGGTTTACGTCGTGATGGCGTCTCTGTTCGAGTCGCTCGTCCATCCGTTTGCCATCATGTTCGCCCTGCCCTTTGCCTTCGTCGGAGTGACGTGGTTTCTCTTTGTCAGCGGCACGCCGTTCAACATCATGGCGCAGATAGGACTTCTCATCCTCATAGGAATCGTCGTGAACAACGGCATAGTGCTCATATACCGAATACACCAGTTGCGTGAAGAAGGAATGGAGCGCACCGAGGCAATAATAACCGGCGCAAGCCAGAGGCTCCGGCCAGTGCTCATGACTGCCGCAACGACGATTTTCGGATTGATCCCGCTCGCCCTGGGCAGAAGCTCAGTCGGAAACGCAATGTACTACCCCATGGCGCGTTGTGTAATAGGCGGCCTGGTTGCGTCTGCCTTCCTCACCATCATTATCGTCCCCGGCCTCTATGCCAGCCTCGAGGATGCCTCGAACAGGGTGAAGCGCCTGTTCATGCGGTAGTGTCCGCGCACCTCTCACATTCCTGTATCCCACTTGTCCAACGTCAGCCAATAGTGTAAACTCTCCGTTGTGGTGCCCGAACGCGCCTCGCCTGACCCGTGGTGGCGTACAAGCTCACCTCTCGGGCAAGGCGAGATGTTACAGAACTGGCAGGAATGGTCTGCAGTTGAGCTCATCGAGACGAGTCTCTCTGCCGACTGCTGCGCATAAGGAGGAGAACAATGAGCATCTTTCGTAGAAATCCTGGGCTCTCACTTGGGCCGGCATTGCGGCTGGCACTGGGACTGGCACTGGCGGCCGTGCTCCTGTCCGGTCTTTTGCCACTCACGCCTCCGGTTGTCTCCCGGACCGAGGCACAGGCACCGCCTGCGGCAGGCACGGCGACGAAGACGACTACGGCTCCTCGCACCCCGGAACAAATGGTTCAGACCTTCTTTGATCATCTGACAAGCGGAAATCTTACCGCCGCGATCTCGCTGGTGGACTCGAGAGACCTCTCTGACTTCAAGGCCAATATGCTGCTGGCCGCCCAGTCCGCCAAAGACCAGGAACAGCTCTCGCCCATGCTGGAAGTACTGGCGCAAGACGTGAGTGTTGAAAAGCTACAGACCTATACACCCGAACAGTTCTTCTCACACTTCGTCAAGTCCGTGGCTGCCTTTTCCGGATTCGATGAGGAGTATTTGGCGACCGTGCCGCCGGGGCTCAAGACTACGTGCTCGACTCTGACGCTTGGTCACGTAACAGAGGGCGAGTTTCTTCACGTAGTCCACCGTATCACAATCAAGAAGGGGGACTTCGACATACCCAAGCTCTCGGTGGCCAGCTTGAGGAAAGCGGGAGACACATTGAGGGTGTGTCTCACGGAAGAGAACGTCACATCGATTCTGTTTTTGTGGCAGGAGGTTGGAGCCGCCAAGGCCGGTGCGACCCCAGGCCCGGGCAAGTAAAGCCCGCAGGGTTCCAGGCCGCCGCTAGGCCTGCTTCCGCTTGAACAGGAGCGCCCCCTGTTTGCCCGCATCAGGCCAGCCAGGAATTACCCCTGCCACAACTGCGGCAAAGAGCACTTTGGCCGGCAAGTCAACGGCATTCCCCGGGAAATCGAGGAACGCGACTAGAACGTAGACCGCGGCTCCGTCCACGAGCAAGGTGACGACTTTCTGCCCCAGCGATGCCCGCCGACGTTTGATCAGGATGTCGACCAACGTGAAGTTCGCCGGCGGAGGGACCGCCCCGGCCGCAGAGACAATGACAATCCCTTTCAGGAGAAATCCCAGGGGAAGATCGCCGGGCAGCGCAAGCAAGGCTACGGCACATGCAGCAAACAGGATCGAACCCACAAGTCTCAAGAGTG
>JAZDPI010000290.1:0-5806 GCA_043797775.1 Candidatus Eiseniibacteriota bacterium | reverse complement strand
CGCTCCGAGGATTTCGCCGTTTTCACGGAAGACGTCCTCATGGATCTCTATCATAAGATCACCGGTACGTTCTACATCGTGATGATCGCGATCTCCTCCATCGCTCTTCTGGTCGGCGGAGTCGGAGTCACCAACATAATGTACGTTTCCGTAACCGAGAGGACGAGGGAGATCGGGCTTCGCATGGCACTGGGAGCGCAGAGAAAGGACGTGATGCTGCAGTTCCTCACGGAGGCCGTCGTTCTCACTGCGACGGGAGGTGTGATAGGCATGGGGTTGGGCGTCGGGATTGGCTGGCTGGTGGAGAAAACGGTGCACATTCCCTCGGCCGCTCCTCTCTGGTCCCTTCTTTTGGGGTTCGGTTTTTCCTCGGTCGTCGGGCTTTTCTTCGGAATGTACCCTGCCATGAAGGCCGCACGGTTGGACCCGGTGGTCGCGCTGAGGTACGAGTAGCGGGTCAGGTGGAGCGCGGACGGAAGACGTACGTGCTATCCTCTGCGTCGCGTGGGTGCGGGCGGGCCGGTGGAGCGCTGACGCGACGACGGTCAGCGGCTGCCAAGACGGAAAGGTTTTCACAGGATTTGAGAATTCACATGAGAAAATGCGCATTACTTATTGTATTGATTGCAGTTGTGATGACGTTGTTCGGGGCTTCCCCCGGCCGGGCAGGCGTGCCGCGCGAGCTCGAGTATGCCGAGAAACTCATGCGAGAGGGACTGACCGACCTGGCCAAGAAGGAGCTCGAGCGTCTGCTGGAGAGCAGGCAGCCGGCCTCAGTGAGGCAGGAGGCGTCGCTTCTCCTCGGGGACATCAGCTTTGCCCGGTCGGACTTCGAAGGGGCGAGCAGGCTATACGCCCGGGCTTACGAAGCGAGCCCGAAGGGGGAAGATGCGTGTACGGCACTGTACAAGGTCTGCGACAGCAGCTTCATGATGGGCAGGTACTCCGAGGCTGCGGCCGGCTTCCGGCGGCTGGCGCAACTCTTTCCCGAGTGCAGCCTCGTCTGCACGGCGCTCGTGAAGGCCGCAAGATCGTACCTGGAAGTGGAGGATCGTACGCAGGCTGCCCGGCAGCTCGAGGAAGTGCTGGCCGAGTGCGAGGACCGTGAGGCGAAAGCGCAGGCTCTGTTCTGGCTGGGAAAAGCGTATCTGCCCGGCAGTCCGAAGAGGGCGAGGGAGGTTCTGGAGTCGGTTCTGGCGCAGTATCCGGGAACGGAGATCGCGTTTCGCAGTGCCCTCGAAGTGGCCTCGATCCTGGAGTCGCAAGGCGATTCCAGGGGAGCACTGGCGAGTGTCGAGAGAGTGTTGTCTTACCGGGTGGACGGGGAGCTCAGGGCGCGAGCAATCTTGAAGAAGGCGAGGCTTCTGGTACTTTTCGGGCGTGACGCTGAGGCCGCGAGATCGTACGCGGATTGTCTCGCCGCAACCGGCGATTCCGCACTGGCAGAACACTGCGGGATGAGCGCCCAGCATGAGTTTCTGCGAGCAGGCAAGCCGGCGGAGGCCGAGGCAGTTGCTGAGAAACTCATGTCTCGGAGAGTGTCTGAAAGCGCGCTGCGCACGTCGCTTTTCACCCGCGCGAGGGTGAAGCGGCTGAGAGGTGCGCCGCGTGAAGCGCTCCGATTTCTGGAGCGGATGGACTGCGGGAGCGGAGGCCGGGGAGGAGACTCGCTTTGTTGCGCGGCCCGGATTGAAGAGGGTCGCATCAAAGAGACGTTATCCGATTACGACGGCGCCTCTGCGAGCTATCGAGCGGCACTGATGCTCCAATGCGGCGACAGCCTCAAGGCAACGGCGCTGTCGGGCCTCGCTGCCCTCGAGGAGAGACGGGACAGGGTGGACGACGCCGTCTCTCATTATTCGACGCTTCTCACCCTATATCCGAAGAGCCGCTCGTGTGAGGACGCTCTCTACAGGCTGGCTCAGCTGTATGAAAAGCGTGGGGACTACTCTCAGGCGGCCGGGGCCTACACAAGGCTTCGCCGTGATTTCCCGCTCGGCCCGACGGCCGATGAGGCCACCCGCAGGGCGGAGGCCCTGACCTCGCTTTTCCCGCCCTCCATTGTACAGAAGGACCTGAAGAAGCTGAGCGGCCTTGTCGCTTCGGCGGTCGCCGGTCTTTCGCCCGGCTACGGAATCCTCGAACAGTCGGCGTCGACACTCGAAGAGGACTTCCGATATTTCGAGGAAGCCGTCTCACTTCTCGACCAAGCACTCGCAATCGCGCCCCCTGAGCGGAAAGCGGTCGTGCTCTTCAGACTTAGCAACGTTCACTGGCTTCTTTCAAAGAGACTTGCCTTCGAGGGCAAGACCCAGGAGTCGACTGCGCACAGAAGTGTGGGCCTGAGAATACTGAGCGACATCCGGTCGTCGTACGCAACGAGCGAGCGTGCAGACGACGCGAGCTTTCTTCTGATGCAGGACGAGCTCGAAAGGCTCGGGGCTTCCGACAGGCCGAGTAGAGCCGCGTCGGCCTATACTGATTTCCTGCGGAAGTATCCCGAGACCGACAGGTTCGAGGAGGCGCTGCTCGGGCGCGCGAGGGCCCTTGTGGAACTTTCGCTCGAACCGGGCGACGCGCCGTACGCGGAGGCGCTCGCGACATACGGCAAGCTCATTCAGGAGTTTCCAAGAAGCTCTCTCCTGTCCTTCGCCTACTGCGAAAGAGGAGAGATGCTGAGGAGGGCCCAGGATCTGGGGGCGGCGGCGAGGGATTTCAGAGCGGTCCTGGCTGGTTACGCCGGGAGTGACGCCGCCGCGCAGGCGGCCTTCGGCCTGGGGGAGTGCGAGCTGGCCCTTAGAGAGCTGAACCAGGCCATATCACATTATGATATGGCCTTCGAGAAGGCGAAAGAGATAAGCCTCAGACAGAAGGCCCTGGCCAGAAAGGGAGATTGCCTGTTTCTCGCCGGGAGGCTGAGCGAGGCCGTCGCGCTCTACGAGCACGTTCTTGTCAGCGATCCCACCGGGCCTTTCGCCGACGATCTTCTGGCCAAGGAGGCCGAGGCATACCTCGGGACTGGGATGCTGGAGGAGGCCTCGCAGGCTCTCGCGCGATTGACGAGAGATTTTCCGCGGAGCCCGCTGGTGAGAAATCTACTTCTCCGCAAGGCGCAGGCGGAGGTCTCTCTGGGTCAGTTCGTTGGGGCCGCCGCTTCCTTCCGAGAGCTCGAGAGCAGATTCCCCGAGTCCAGAGCGGACACGGTGGTTCTTCTGGGACTGGGCGAGGCGAGCTACAGGACCGGGGACTTCCGGGCGAGCTATGAGGCGTATGAGCGCGCACTGACGTTCGACCTCGGCCCTGCAACGCGCGCGCGGGCGGCCCGAGCGTCAGTCATGGCGCTGGTGAGGGCCGGTGAGGACTCGAGAGCAGGGAAGAGACTCAAGTGGTATCAGAAGAACTTCCCGGCCGACACAACGTTGGTTGTGGAGTTCGAGCTCGAAAGGGGGCTGGCGGAGTTCGAAGCCGGGAACGTGGAGCGCGCCTACGCGCGTCTCTCCGGAATCGTCCAGAGTCTTCCGAGAGAGCCGAGGCTCAAGGCTCTCGTGACGATGGGACTCTGCATGTTGAAGAGCCAGGACCTAACGCAGGCTGCCGCGCATTTCGGAGACGCATGCAGTCTGGCTGCGGCCGGCGGCGCAGTTGACAGCAGTCTCGTCTTCACGGCACGCTTCAAGCTGGGCACGTCGCTCTACGGTCTCTCCCGGTACGAAGAAGCTTCCAAAGCCTACGTCGAAGCGTCGCTGGTTTGCCCGGACTCGTCCTCGTGTTGTGAAGCGTGGTATAATAGTGCACTCTGTCTCGAGCGGGCCGAAGGCTGGCTTGAGGCCTCTCGTCTCTACGACAGGGTGGCGACCGAGTGTACGGGAAGGCCGGCCAAGGAGGCCGCTTTCAAGGCGGGCTACTGCCTTCTCAATACGGGAGAAAAGAGCAGGGCTCTCGAGTATCTCGAGAGGGCTCTCCGCACGGCCGACGAGGAAGACAAACGTGAGGTTCAGTACTGGATAGCGGAGGCCTACGCCGTGCTCGGCCAGTTTGAGAGGGCCGCCTCGGAGTTCCTCAAGGTGCCTTATCTCTACGGAGAGGGTTCTCTCTGGGCCGTTACTGCCAGATACAAGGCGGGGCTGGCCTTCGAGGCCGCGGGAGACAGGGAATCGGCGGCAAAACAATACAAAATTCTCGTCGAGAGAGAAGGTGATCGCTCAGAGTGGGGAAGGCTGGCAAAGGAGAGACTGGAAAACCTCTCAAGATAGATGAGGCGCCCGGCCCCGAGCGCGATTTCATTTCGGTCAAAGGGGCACGAGAGCACAATCTCAAGAACATCGACGTCCGAGTCCCGAGGAACTCCCTCGTCGTCGTCACCGGCGTGAGCGGCTCCGGCAAGAGCTCACTCGCGTTCGACACGATCTGCGCCGAGGGACAAAGGCGCTACGTCGAGTCGCTGTCCGCCTACGCAAGGCAGTTTCTCGGCCAGATGGAGAAACCCGACGTCGACTCCATCGAGGGCCTTTCACCCGCAATCTCCATAGAGCAAAGAACGGCCGGGGCAAACCCGCGATCCACTGTTGCCACGGTCACGGAGCTCTACGACTACCTGAGACTTCTCTTTTCCAGGCTGGGCACGCAGTACTGCCACAAGTGCGATCTCCCCGTGGGAGCGCAGACGCCCTCGGAGATCGTGGACTCGCTCCTGGAGGCGGCCGCGGGAAAGACGGTTGAGATCATGGCACCGCTCGTGCGGGGGAGAAAGGGTGAATACAAGAAGGAGCTGGCTGAGGCGCATAAGCGCGGATTCCTTCGAGCGCGGATAGACGGGGAGCTGGTCGAGCTGGAGGGAATCCGGCCTCTCAAGAAGACCAAGAAGCATTCGATAGACATTCTTGTCGACAGGCTCACCGTCTCTGATAAAAACAAGGGAAGGCTTGCGGACTCCGTAGAAACTGCGCTCAAGGCGGGATCCGATACCGTGAGCGTGCTTGTAGGTCCCGGCAGGGAAATGCTCTTCAGCGCCAGGCGTGCGTGCGTGAAATGCGGAACGGGTTTCGACGAACTGAGCCCGCGCGATTTCTCCTTCAACAGTCCCTACGGAGCCTGCCCCGTGTGCGAGGGCCTGGGCAGCAGGCTCGAGATTGACCCCACTCTCGTGGTCCCCGACCCCCGACTCTCCATCTGGGACGGCGCAATCGCACCGTGGGGCAAGTGCGACACGCGGTGGTTCGGAACCCACATGAAGGCACTCGCCAAGCACTACGGATTCGATCTCAAGGCGCCGTTTGAGAGGCTTCTCCAGCAAGTGAGAGACATAGTGCTGTTCGGCACCGGAGAGGACGAAGTCGAGTTCACCTACGCGTCCAGCAAGTTCACCGTTAAGCATCGCGGGCGCTACAGGGGGATCATCCCCGACCTCCAGCGCCGCTACAAGAGCACGAGCTCGGACCTTGTCAGGCAGTGGGTCGAGAGCTTCATGGCTCCCGGCGTATGCCCGGCCTGCCGGGGAAAGCGCCTCAAGCCCGAAAGCCTGGCCGTAAGGCTTGCGGGCCGGGGCATCGACGAGTACGCGTCTCTCTCGGTCGGACAGGCTCTTTCAGCTTTCGAAAAGCTGGTGTTCAAGGAAAGCGAGACCGTGGTCGCCGGGCCCATCCTCAAGGAGATAACGCAGCGACTGGGGTTTCTGTGCGACGTCGGGCTGGATTACCTGACTCTGGAGAGAAACGCGGCGACGCTCGCGGGCGGTGAGGCACAGAGGCTTCGGCTGGCCACACAAATCGGCTCCAAGCTGAGCGGAGTGCTCTACGTCCTGGACGAG
>JAZDPI010000287.1:0-10414 GCA_043797775.1 Candidatus Eiseniibacteriota bacterium | reverse complement strand
GCGATGATTGGATCCCTGCGCAAGGGCGATAAGGTCGTCACAAGCGGCGGGATTCACGGGGTGATCGTCGGCGTGAAGGACGACATCGCCGTGCTGAAGATAGCGGAGCAGGTGAAGATCGAAGTCTCCAAGAGCTGCATCGCCAGTATACAGGAGAGAGGCGAGTAAATGCCGGGAAGGCCTCTTGCGAAGTACGGGCAGCCGGGCCTGAGGAAACGGGCCGTCGAGATAGACGAAATAGACGATTCCGTGAGGGCTCTTGCCGGGGAGATGTTTGAGAGACTTTCCGAGGTGAAAGGTGTGGGTCTCGCGGCCCCTCAGATGGGTGTTCCGCTGCGGCTTGTGGTGCTGAGCATACCGAGAGACGACGGAACGAGATGGAAGTTCGCATTGGTCAACCCCGTTCTTGTGAGCAGGCGGGGAAGGACGAAATCAGAAGAGGGCTGCCTCAGCGTTCCAGGCGTTTACGAGGAAATCGAGCGGGCGCAGGAAGTCGAGGTGAGAGGGCTGGACCTCGACGGCAGGGACATCGTGGTACAGGGAGACGGTCTCCTTGCGCGCGCGCTACAGCACGAGCTCGACCACCTGGACGGCGTGCTCATCGTGGACAGGCTCAGCTCGGTGAAACGCCAGGCGCTTCGCAGACGGCTTAGGAAACTCGAAGAAGAGGCACAGGAGAGCGCGCATTGAGAATCGTGTTCATGGGGACCCCGCGCTTTGCGGTTCCCTCGATTTCCAGGTTGGTTTCCGACGGTCACGAGATTGCGGTCGCGGTGACGCAGCCTGACAGACCGAGCGGAAGAGGTCAGGAGGTCGCCGTCCCGCCCGTCAAGGCGTTTGCGCAGGCAAAGGGGATAGGCATTCTTCAGCCGGCCGACGTGAACGGCGAAGACGCCGTGAGGGAACTTTCGCCGCTCGAGCCCGAGCTCATAGTGGTGGTGGCGTTCGGAGCCATTCTCCGCAAGCAGCTCCTCGATCTTCCGAAACGCGGATGCATAAACCTCCACGCGTCTCTGCTCCCGCGTCTGAGGGGCGTCGCACCGATAAATTGGGCAATAATCCGTGGTGAAAGGGCGACCGGGGCCACAACGATGTGGATGAACGAAAAGGTGGACGCAGGGGAGATTATCTTTCAACGCTACGTTCCCATACTGCCGGAGGAAACTGCGAGTGAACTTGAAGGGAGGCTTTCCGACATCGGAAGCGAGCTTCTCTCAATCACGATTTCCGCCGTGACCGAAGGCAACGCGCCCAGAATCCCACAGGACATAAGCCAGGCGAGCTACGCCCCGAGGCTCAAGAAGGCGGACGGAATAGTTGAATGGAAACGTGACGCAGTCTCAGTCTGCGATCACATTCGAGGCGTGACTGTCTGGCCCGGTGCCCAGACCACGTTTCGAGGCGAGCCCATCAAGATAGTGAAAGCGAGAGTCCTGGACGTCGTGACCGCTTCCGAGCCGGGCCGCGTGCTTCGGGTCGACGCCGGCGGTGCGGTCGTGGCCACGGGTTCCGGCGCGCTTCTGGTGACCCACGTCCAACCCGCAGGCAAGAAAGCCATGAGTGCCGTGGAATTCGCCCGCGGAAGGCGTATTCTAGAAGACGAAGCCTTCGGACGCTGAAGTTCCTCCATGCCCAGACACAAGAAATCCACTGCAAGAGAGACCGCGGCCTTCATTCTCGCCGCCGTTGATTCGCGCGGAGCCTTCAGCGACAGGCTCCTCACGTCTCATCTGGCGAAGACCCATCTGAGCCAGGAAGACCGTAATTTCGTGACCTACCTTGTCAATGGAACGCTGCGCTGGAGAGGCCGGCTCGACTGGGTGCTTTCCCGCTTTCTCCAAACCGACCTCCAGGAGCTTCCCATCTGGATAAGAAACGTGCTGAGAATGGGAGCGTTTCAGATTCTTTTCATGGAGCGCGTGCCGGTGTCTGCCGCCACGGACGAGAGTGTGAAGCTGGCACGAAAAAGGGGACATCCGGGCACCGCCGGTCTGGTCAACGCAGTCCTGCGAAGACTCGTGCGGGAAAAGGACGTTCTCGAGTACCCCGACATGGACGGAGAGCCGGTCAGGGCGATCTCTGTCTTTTACTCCCATCCCGAATGGATGGTGGAGCGGTGGCTCCGGCGTTTCGGCAAGGAGAGGGTCATCAGGATTTGCGAGGCCAACAATTCGCTCGACCATCTTTTCGTACGAGCCAATCTCATGCGGGCAGAACCGCACGAACTTGTGCGCCTCTTCACGGAACGGGGGAGCCAGGCGGTCGTGGGAACGCTCAATTTCTCAGTCATCAGGGTTCGGGGCCACCTCTCGCCTTCGACCGACGCGGCTTTCAAAGACGGTCTCTACACGCCCCAGGACGAGGCTGAGTCGCTTGTCGTACGTCTTCTGTCTCCGGAGACCGGGCGGCTTTTCCTCGACGCCTGTGCGGGGCCCGGCGGGAAGGCGACACAGATAGGAGAGACGACGGAGGATAAGCGTCTTGTCTGCTGTCTTGAAGTCTATGAAGCGAGGGCCCGGCAGGTCAGAGACTCGGCTGAAAGAGTGGGCCTGCGTTCGTTGAAGGTGGTCGCAGGCGACGGAAGGGCGATTCCCTTCGGTGTCAAGTTCGATCGCGTGCTCGTGGACGCTCCCTGTTCGGGTCTCGGAGTCCTCGGGAAAAGGGCCGATGCAAGGTGGAGAAAGAAAGAGAGTGCCCTTCAGGTGCTCTCCGGGCTTCAGCAGGAACTTCTTCAATCTGCCTCGGCGCTGGTTGAAGAAAAGGGCATTCTGGTATACAGTGTCTGCAGTTTCGAGCCCGAGGAGACTGCCGAGGTCGTGTCTCGTTTCGTCGAGAAGAACCCGGGCTTCGAGACCGACGATGCATCCAGTTTTGTGGGCGGTTCCTTCGTCAACAGTGACGGGGCGATGCAGATACTGCCCGACGAGCTCGGCACAGACGGTGTCTTTGCAGTGAGAATGAGAAGGAAAGTGAAGAGAAGGCAGGGGTCCTTCGCGGAGCCGGCATGAAGATTCGCAGCATCCCCCCAATCTGGCGCTTTGGGATAATGGCCATTGGCGCATTTGCGGCAGGCGCGTTGATATTCAATTTCGGCATCATGCCGTTTCTTGTGTCACACGGGGAAGAGGTCAGGGTTCCCGATTTGACCCTCTGCACGGTACCCCAGACTGAGAGGCTCCTCAGGGAACAGGGGCTCAAGCTCGCGGAAACCTACATGGTCTTTAGCCCCGATGTCCCCAAAGGGTGCGTCGTTTCACAGTATCCTGAACCTCTGGCCATCGTGAAGCGGAATCGAAGTGTAAGAATCAGGGTCAGCAGCGGAGAGCAGGCCGTGTCGGTGCCTCAGCTGAGGGGACAGTCTCTCCGGCACGCGGAGTTAGTGCTGGGCAGGGCGGGGTTGCAGCTCGGCCGTGTCGCGCAAGTGCATTCGAGCGAGATTGAGGAAGACGTTATCATCTCAACCTTTCCTGGTCCGGACGCCCTGATTGAAGAAGGGGGCTCCGTCGACATGCTTGTGAGCCAGGGATTCCCGCCGGTGGATTACATGATGCCCCAGCTTGTCGGTATGAACGTGGGGGCGGCGCAGAGACTTCTCGAGAACGCAGGCATGGTTGCGATAGTAGATCCCCTTCATCCCTCAGCCCGTGCGAAGGTCACGGCGCAGAGCCCGGCGTTCGGGACCAGAATCAGACGGGGAACCGCCGTTCGCCTGGCTGCGGGCCGTGGGGAGTAGATGACGGAGAGCGCCGCCGGTTGGCGGGTCCTGACTCGTTGGTGGGGCGCTTACTGGGTGAAGGACGCCCGCCAGTTGACGGAGGGTGCCGTCGGCGGAGGGCGGTGACCGATTGAAGGAGAACGGCAGATGATAAAGATCGCTCCTTCTGTACTTTCTGCAGACTTCAGCAGGCTCGCAGAGCAGCTTGCCGTGGTTGAGCGCGGCGGCGCCGACCTGATACACGTGGACATAATGGACGGCCGCTTCGTGCCCAACATAACGTTCGGACCCATCATCGTGAACGCAGTTCGCAAGCTCACAAAACTGCCTCTTTCCGTTCATCTGATGATGAGCGAGCCCTGGAAATACGTCGACGCCTTCTGCGACGCCGGTGCCGACTACCTGAGCTGTCACTGCGAGGCCTTTCTGCGTTCGGGGTGGCCGGGAGAGGGGCCTTCCGCAGCGGCCGGCAGTGGGACTTCTCTCGGGTTGAGCGCAGATGCGCCGCTGAACCGCGAGCTTCTGGATTCTACGATCGCCCGCACGAGAGAAAGGGGAGTCACGGCCGGTCTCGCAATAAACCCCGGCACCTCCCCGTCGTTGATTGTTCCCTTCCTCGAGAAAGTCGGCCTGGTCGTCGTTATGAGCGTGCATCCGGGATTCGGAGGTCAGGGTTTCATTAGAGAGGTTCTGCCCAAGATTGAGGAGATCTCCCGCCGGCGCGCCGGTCACGACTTTGAAGTCGAAGTAGACGGAGGCGTCAATCTTGAGACGGGTCCCGAAATCGCCGGGGCGGGCGCGACGATCCTGGCAGCAGGCTCCTACGTCTTCCGTTCCGGTGACCCGGGCGAAGCGATAAGGGCTCTGCGCGCGGCCGCCGACTCCACGCATTCTTCCGGAAAGAACCACGATGTTTGATGAACTCACCTCGCGGCTGGAAAGCGTCTTCAAGAAGCTTCGCGGCTACGGCAAACTCAGCGAGCAGAACATGCGCGACGCACTGAGAGAGGTGCGCAGGGTCCTTCTCGAGGCCGACGTCAACTACAAAGTCGCCAGAGACTTCGTCGCAAGAGTGGAGGAGGTCGCGATTGGGCGGGAGGTGCTGAAGAGTCTCACGCCGGGCCAGCAGGTAATCGGAGTCGTGCACGAGGAGCTGGTCGAGCTTCTCGGTCACACGACCACGGGGCTCAAGCCGCCCGGCAAGCCCCCTGCCGTCGTCCTGATAGTCGGGCTCCAGGGTTCGGGGAAAACCACCTTTACTGCGAAGCTGGCCCTCCATCTCAGGAGGAAAGGTGGCAGGCCCATGGTTGTGGCCGCCGATTTGAAGCGGCCTGCCGCAGTGGAGCAGCTCAAGGTGCTCGCAGACTCGGCGGGTCTCAAGTCCTTCATACCCCGGCAGGGCGAGTCCGTAGTCGAAGCCGGCCCCCGTGCCGTCAGTGAGGCTCAAGAAGGAGGTTACGACTGGGTTCTCTTTGACACCGCGGGGCGGCTGCACATTGACGAGGAGATGATGCAGGAGCTCACGGAACTCAAAGCCAGGGTCGAACCTCACGAAATACTCCTCGTTCTCGACGGCATGACGGGGCAGGACGCCGTCAACGTTGCCGGCACCTTCCAGAAGACGGTCGATTTCGACGGAGCCGTTCTGACCAAGCTGGACGGAGACGCGAGAGGCGGAGCCGCGCTCTCCTTGAGGGCCGTGACGGGCAAGCCCATCAAGTTTGTGAGTGTCGGGGAGAAACTGGATGCGCTGGAAGTGTTTCATCCGGAACGGGTGGCCACGCGTATTCTGGGGATGGGGGACGTGCTTTCTCTCGTCGAACGGGCCGAGGGGGCAGTTGACGCGGAGAAGGCAAAGCGAATCGAGAAGAAGCTCCGAGAGGCCGACTTCACGCTTGAGGATTTTCTTGACCAGTTGAAAGAGGTGAAGAAGATGGGACCTCTGGCGGACCTCATGGACATGGTCCCCGGCATGGGCAAGCTGAAGAAGGCAGGCATGGATGTCGACGAGCGTGCACTGACCAGGGTTGAAGCCATCGTCAATTCCATGACGCTTGAGGAGCGGAGGACTCCCACGATCATAGACGGCAGCAGACGGAAGAGAGTAGCTAGGGGGAGCGGGAGCACCGTTCAGGACGTCAACAGAGTGCTCAAGCAGTTCTCCCAGATACAGAAGCTTCTCAAGCAGATGAAACGCGGTGGAAGAAAGGGACTTGGGCCCATCAGGTTCTAGTGTCCTGGAGGGCCGTCGGGCAAGATGGCCCTCCATCAGTGACCAAGTTTGGGATGCATCCGGGCCCGCATATTCTGTTTCCAATTCTCTCCCTCTTTAGGTTACAATATCAGTTCGGCCCAGAAATGGGTTGAGCGTACTGTCATTCTGGTGTTAACGTCATGTGCGGAGGTGAACTCAGTGTCAGTTGCGATTAGGCTAAAGAGAATAGGTGCAAAACACAGGCCCTATTACAGGATCGTCGTCACAGATTCGAGAATGCCCAGAGACGGAAGGTTCATTGCCTCAGTTGGTACGTACGACCCTCTTTCCACCCCGTCGACCGTAACCGTGAACGGTGAGCAGGTAAAACAGTGGGTGAACAAGGGCGCCAGACCCTCGCTGGCGGTGAAGCACCTGCTTAAGAGGGCAGGCGTGGTGCTCAAAGAGCCGGTGGTCTCAAAGAAGGCTTCGAAGAAACCCCGTGAGGCCGTCAGCCAGGATGAGCTTCGGGCAGACCGGGCGGAAGAAACTGAGCAGGGCGAGGTCCTGACAGCCGGAGAGGAAACGCCAAAGAAAGCCGCAGCTCCTAGGAAGAAAGCACCCTCCCAGAGCGGCAAGTCAACGCCGAAGGGAGCATCGAAGAAGAAAGCAGAGTGAGCAGCCTGCTCCCGGCATTCGATATCCTCACACTTGAGTACTGATGCAGCGGGTACTGGCTATCTGAAGGCTGATTCCAGGGTGAGCCGGGGAGGATTGGTGTTTTATGAAAGAGCTCATAGAGTACATTGCGAAGAATGTGGTAGATAAACCCGATGATGTGACGGTAAGAGAGATCACCGGGGAAAGGACCACCATATTCGAGCTCAGAGTCGCCAAGGAAGATCTTGGCAAGATCATCGGAAAACACGGCAGGACCGCGAGGTCGATACGCACTCTTCTCAGCGCGACCGCAATGAAGGCGGGGAAGAAGGCAGTCCTCGAGATTCTGGAGTAGCTGCTTGGCACGCTTCGTCGCGGTTGGTGAGGTGCTCAAGGCCAGAGGGGTAAGGGGCGCGCTTCTGGTTCGCCCAACGACATGGAGCATGGAGAGATTCCTTTCCATACGCTCCATGTGGCTTAATAGATGCGACTGGCAGCCCTTCGAAGTAGAATCCTCAGAGCCTCAAGGCGAGCTCGTCCTGGTCAAGCTCAAAGGGATTGACACAAGAGAAGACGCGATAAAACTCGGCGGAAGCGTTCTCGCAGTGCCGCGCTCGGAGGTCCCTCCTCATCCTGAGGGAACGCACTTCGTGTTCGAGCTCATCGGGATGAGAGTGGTCAGGACCGACGGCGTCGAGGTTGGAGAGGTTGCCGACGTTCTTGAGACGGGGAGCAACCTCGTTTACGTCGTCACGGACCAGAAGGGAAAGGAGACTCTGATACCGGCCACGAGGGAAGTAGTGGAAACGCTGGATTACGAGGAGTCTAAGATTGTGGTAAGGCCTCTCCCCGGGTTGTTCGACGAGTGAACGCGTGGCGCGCGTGCAGCCCCCCCGCTTCCGCAACGAGTGAGGTCACGGGTACGTACGCCGGCGCAGAGGGAGCGAGAGTGAACATAACGGTAATCACAATTTTCCCCTCCATGTTCGGGGGTTTTCTCTCAGAAGGGCTTGTCGCACGCGCCGTCGGAAGGGGGATTGCCGGCGTTTCGCTCTTGAATCTTCGCGACCACGCCACGGACGGCTACAGGAGGGTGGATGACTATCCGTACGGCGGAGGCCCCGGCATGGTGATGAAACCCGAGCCCATTCTGAGGGCCGTCGGCCGGGTCGTCGGAAAGGACTACGTTGGAGACGACGCTTGTTTCAGCGGCGCCGCGGCCCGCTCTGCCCAGGCAATGCGTCCCCCTGACGAGCACCCTTCCGCCGAGGATCGGGGCACGGTTGACGGCGTGGCTCCGCTTCCCAGAGTCGTGATTCTGACGCCGCAGGGAAAACGCTACGACCAGAGAACGGCCAACGAGCTTGCCCTGTCAGAATCTCTGGTTCTCGTATGCGGCAGATACAAGGCGATAGACGAAAGGGTCTCAGAGACACTCGGGGCCGACGAGATTTCCATCGGTGATTACGTTCTCTCCGGGGGAGAGATTGCGGCGATGGCCGTGATCGAATCCGTCGTCAGACTTCTTTCCGGGGCCATGGAAGACGAAGACTCCGCGGCCGGGGACTCGTTCCAGGACGGAATCCTTGACTGCGCCTACTATACCAGGCCGGAGACGATTGCAGGATTGAGGGTGCCCGATGTCCTGCTTTCGGGCAATCACGAGGCCATCAGGAGATGGCGGAAGAGGAATTGCCTCGAACGCACAATCAAGAGAAGGCCCGATCTTGTCAATCCGGCCCTTCTGGACGAGGAGGGCCGAAAGCTCCTGGAGGAGCTGCACTAAGTCATTTGAAAAATCTGAATTTCTGATACAATAGACACCGAGGAGGTCAGAGATGGATGCTGTAAGACACGTAGAGTCCCAACACCTCAAGAAGAAACTCGCCGGGTTTCGCTCGGGAGACACCGTTCGTGTTCACGTCAAGGTTGTTGAGGGCGACAAAGAACGAACCCAGATTTTCGAAGGTACCGTTATGAACAGACGAGGTACCGGTACGAATTCCACGTTCACCGTGCGAAAGATCAGCGGCGGCGTCGGAGTCGAAAGGATATTCCCACTTCATTCTCCGAACATCTCTTGCATTTCGCTGGTCCGGGAAGGTCGCGTGAAGAGGGCGAAGCTCTTCTACCTTAGAGGCAAGAAAGGCAAATCGGCCCGGGTCGACGAAAAGCAGACCGAAATGTAGCCGGCAGCCGGCTGACGAGGCTGAAGAAGGAGAAGGTGTGAGGCCTGAGTGGCGCGACCGCTTTCTCGAGCTCAAACAGAACGAAGCGCCGTACTTCAGTCGTTTTGCCGGTCTCGTCGCGGGTGTGGACGAAGCGGGGAGGGGGCCCCTTGCAGGGCCGGTCGTGGCCGCTGCCGTGATACTCCCGCCTGATTTCGAAGTGGATCATGGTCTGGACAAAGTGGACGACTCAAAGCGCCTCAGCGGGGCGCAGAGGGAGAGGCTTTTTGCCAAGATTTCAGCGAAGGCCGTATCTTTCTCCTGGGTTGCGGTGAGTGAGAGGATTGTGGACGAAGCCGGGATTCTCAATGCGACACTTGCGGGGATGCGCGAGGCCGTTGAGACGCTGTCGGTGCGGCCCTCCTTTGTGCTGGTTGACGGTCGAGAGATTCCTTCTCTCGGAATCGCCCAGTCTGCGATCCCCAGGGCAGACGGCACTTTTCTCTCGGTGGCCTGCGCCTCGGTCGTTGCCAAGCACGCGAGGGACATGTTGATGGCGGACGCGCACGAGAGATTCCCCCAATACGGCTTTGACTCACATAAAGGGTATGGTACCAGAGAACACATAGATGCTTTACTGCGGCACGGCCCATGCAGTCTTCACAGATTGTCTTTCAGGCCGGTCAGGGAGGTCGAGTTCGTGAGAGACGCTCGGCGCGGTGGCAGGGTTCGGTAGCGGTGGCAGGGCTCGGCAGCGGCGTGGGTGACACCGGAAGGGATGGGTGGGGAATGGACGACCTGGGCAGTGTGATGGAGCCCGGCAATCAGAAGTGCCTGGCAGGCAAAATCGGCGAGGAAATTGCGGTCCTCTTCCTGAGGCTCAAAGGTTACAGAATCCTCGAGAGAAACGTGCGCACGCGGAGGAGCGAGGTCGACGTCGTCGCCTGCAAGGACGGCGCTCTTGTCTTTGTGGAAGTGAAACTGCGCGGCCCGGACCACCTTTCCGAGCCCGCGGAGAGCGTGGGCAGGGTGAAACGCCAGAGAATTTCCCGCGGCGCTCTCGCGCTGTCTCAGCGTTACGCCGGTGGGCCCTTTGACACTTTCAGGTTCGACGTGCTCGCGCTCGCCTGGAGAGGTACCCGGCTCACGGTCGACCACATCGAAAACGCGTTCGAGCTGGAGGGGGTGTCGGGGTGGTAGGAAGGCCTCGCCGGCAATGGGAGGCGGCTCAAACCCCGGCAAAGGTTGTATCAAGACCTCGCCGGCAATGCGGTAGGACATCTGAACTGTCACGCTCGGTCATCTGGCCAGTTTGTGCTTGACAGGGATGGTGCCATCGCGTATCATGGAAGGAGTTATGGATTGAGGTTGCTCTCAGATTGGAGCACACGTCCCGAGGTTCTGGCAGATCGCGGGGCGTGCCGAGTTGGCTGCTACTGATAGGAAGATAGCCTTCAGCGAAGATTCGTCACCGATTAGCACTTGCGATTCAGCAATCCAGTCTTCGAGCTTCTGCGCACGGCGTTTTCACAGAAGTGTATGCCGGGCGAAATGGCTGAAACTACTGAGGAGGTGATTGACAAAATCAGACGGACGCACGCTACGTTTTCTTGAGTTGTTTGAGACAGAGTTTTGACACGGATGTCTTGAGGTTAGTAATGTTGTTTTCAGAGAGGT
>JAZDPI010000271.1:0-13358 GCA_043797775.1 Candidatus Eiseniibacteriota bacterium | reverse complement strand
CTCGTCCCCGACGCTCACGCCGAGCGCGCTGGCCAGGTACTGCCCCAGGACAATGCCGCTCCCGCCCGCTTCCGGGTCTATGGTCTCAATCGGAGGAGAGATGTTCCGATGGACGTCCGTCACCGACTTCTCCTTCTGGAGATCTATCCCCTTTATAGCGATCCCGTCGGTGTAGCTCCCGGAACTCACCATGCCCTTGCTGTACACGAAGGGAGCGACGCCCAGCACGCCGGGGACATTGCGTATCTTCTCCAGAAGTTCTTCGTCCGCCTGCACACCGTCCTCGCTGTGACTGAGCACGATGACGTGTGCGTTCGTACCCACGATCCTGGTCTGCACCTCTTGTTCAAACCCGTTCATCACGGAGAGAACGATCGTGAGCGCGGCAACCCCCACCAGCACTCCCCCAACGGAGATTGCGCTTATGATGGATATGAAACTGATTCTTCTCTTGGCCCTGAGGTAGCGGCCCGCGACGAAGAGCTCAAACCTCATCGTGGCCTTCCCCTTCTTCCACCTCGTCGTGCAGAGCCTCCGGCCGCAGGTGGGGGAAGAGAATCACTTCCCTGATGGAACGGGAATCGGTGAGGATCATCGCGAGTCTGTCGATTCCCAGGCCCAGGCCGCCGGTGGGGGGCATGCCGTACTCGAGAGCCCTCAGGAAGTCCCTGTCCGTGGGCTGCGCCTCGAGATTACCCCTCTTCCTGAGCTCTGCCTGAACGTCAAACTGACGGGCCTGCTCGAGGGGGTCGTTCTGTTCGCTGAAGGCGTTGCCCAGTTCCAATCCCGCCACTACGGGCTCGAACCTCTCGGCCAGTCCAGGAGAGCCGGCCTTTTCCTTGGCGAGAGGTGATATCTCCTTCGGATAGTCATGGACAAGCGTAGGCTGAATCAAATTCGGCTGGACTCTCTCGGAGAAGAGTGTCTCTATTAGATCAATCCTGGAGGGTGTTGCCTGCCCGGGTCGCCGAACCTCCCCGGTTCGCCCGGCCTCTCCCGCTCGAGCGATCTGTCCACCAGATGCCGTGTCCGTCTCCACCCCGAGCTTGCGGCAGAGAGAAAGCAATTCCTCGCACCCGGCCCCCCTGAGGTCCGCGCCGACGTGCTCCTCGAGGGCCCCGAAGTAGCTCACTCGCTTCCACGGTCTGGCGAAGCTGATGTCGTGTTCCCCGTACTTACACTTGAGCTCTCCCTTGAGTTCCATGACGACCGCGCATACCATTTCTTCAATCAATTCCATCATGTCGGAATAGTCCGCGTAGGCCTGGTACAGCTCGAGCTGGGTGAACTCGGGATTGTGCGTCCTGTCGATTCCTTCGTTTCGGAAGTCCTTCCCGATCTCGTACACCTTCTCCAGTCCCCCCACGATGAGCCTTTTGAGGTAGAGCTCGTCGGCTATTCGAAGGTAGAGGTCCATGTCCAGCGCCCCGTGGTGCGTCACGAACGGCCTCGCGAAGGCGCCGCCGTAAAGCGGCTGAAGCACCGGAGTCTCAACCTCCATGAACCCGCGGGCGTCCAGCAATCGTCGAATCGTGCTCACGATTCTGGAGCGAGCCCTGAAAACGTCGCGCACCTCAGCGTTTACGAGGAGGTCCACGTACCGCTGGCGAAAGCGGGTCTCGACGTCGCGAAGACCGTGCCATTTCTCGGGCAAGGGCCTGAGCGATTTGGAAAGAAGCACGAGACCCTGCGCCTTGATCGTCATCTCTCCGGTTCTCGTCTTGAAAACCGGTCCACTGACCCCGACTATGTCGCCCACGTCCAGGAGCGAGAAAAGCTCATAGCCCTGGGGCCCAAGGCAGTCTTCCCGAAAGTAGATTTGCAGCTTGCCATCCCGGTCCGAGACGTGCCCGAAGCTGGCCTTCCCGTGTGTGCGTTTTGAGACGAGCCTGCCCGCGATTGACACCGGCGTCTCCGCGGATGCCAGCGCATCAAACTCAGAGATAATCTCGCTCGTGCGGTGAGAGACGGCGAATCTTGTGGGGTACGGCTCTATGCCTTTTCCCCTCAGAATCTCCAGCTTCGCCATCCGTTCCGAGACAAGTCTGTGGGTCAAGAGAGGTTTCCCCTTTCCGTGGGTCCGACGTACCAGTACCGCCCGGCCGATCTTCTGAAGGCGGCCGCTTAGGACCAGAGGACGCACCTGTAACTTGAAGCGCGTCCGATAGATAATATCACCGACCTACCTCGTGTCAAGGCAAAAGGCGGGAGAGAAGGCGTACCGACAGGAACCGTCCGGGTGTTGGGCCGCAGATGGAGCGAGAATGCGTCTGTTGAGCGTCAGGCGAGGTTGTGACCCACACGTGTAGGTTCACCGGGAGATTGTTGTCGCAGGTATCACGCCGATCTTGAAGGGAGTTCATTCAGCCAGAAGCGCCTACGCCAGCCGTACCCTGGTCCTCGAGTTGCGCTCCCCGTCCGAGAGAGACCCGGAAGGAGTCTCAGCGCTCCTTTCGAGGGAGAGCTTCCCTCGGGCACCCTCAACCGGCACGAGGTAGGACCCGTCGAAGCAGGCGTAGCAGTAGTCGTCGGGGCGGCCGACGCAGCTCCGCAGACCGTCAATAGAAAGGTAAGAAAGCGTGTCGACACCCAGGAACTCGGCTATCGCCTCCACGGGGTGCGTAGATGCGATTAGCTCTTCCCTGCTGGGGGTGTCGATTCCGTAAAAGCAGGAATACTTGATTGGCGGGGAACCCACTCTGAAGTGCACCTCGTTCGCGCCCGCCTTACGTATGAGGCGGACCAGTTTTCTGCTCGTCGTACCCCTGACGATGGAATCGTCCACCACCACCACCCTCTTCCCCTTGAGGATTCCCATCACGGGATTGAACTTCACCTTCACGGCCTGGTCCCTGACGCGCTGAACCGGATCGATAAACGTGCGACCCACGTAGTGATTCCGTATCAGACCCAGTTCGTAAGGCAGGCCCGACGCCTCCGCGTATCCCAGGGCAGCCGAGTTACTTGAATCGGGGACTGAAATAACGATATCCGCCTCTGCCGGTGCCTCTCCCGCAAGTCTGCGGCCGAGACTGCGCCGGACCCTGTCCACGCTCTCCCCGAAGACGATGCTGTCAGGCCGCGAGAAGTAGATCAGCTCAAAAATGCAGTGAGCCTGCCTCTTTCCTTCGAAGGCGCGAACGCCCCTGATTTCCCCCTCTTTAATGATCACCATCTCACCCGGTTCCACCGGCCTCACATATCTGGCGCCAATGATGTCGAAGGCACACGTCTCAGAGGCGAGGCAGTAGCCCGAGGCCAACTTTCCTATGCACAGCGGCCTGATTCCCGCCGGGTCGCACATACCAATGAGCCTCGTCTCGTCCATGAGAATCAGGGCGTAGGCACCCATGACCTCGGAAAGAGCTTCCGTGATCCTGTCCTCGAGTGTCACGGCTTTCGAACGGGCGATGAGATGCACCATTATCTCGCTGTCCATCGTCGTCTGGAAGATCGAGCCTGCAGCCTCCATACCGGCTCTCAACTCGCATGCGTTAACGAGGTTGCCATTGTGGGCAACGGCCAGCTTCCCGCCGCGATACGTCGCCAGAAGCGGCTGCGCGTTCTCCAGCGTCGTGCTCCCCGTGGTGGAATACCGGTTGTGTCCGATGGCGATGTGTCCAGGCAGGCTCCTCAGCGTCTCTGCAGTGAGAACGTCCGATACCAGGCCCAGACCCTTGTAACCGCACACGCTTTTCCCGTCCGACGAGACTATGCCCGCGCTCTCCTGCCCCCTGTGCTGAAGCGCATAGAGACCAAGGAATATGAGCTCGGCCGCCCGCTCGGCGCCGTGTACACCGAAAAGGCCGCACTCTTCCCGAAGCGAATCGCCTGACGGGAACGAAGGCGCCCGACGATTCGGTCCCTGCTCCTCTTTGCCACCGCGATTGCTCAGTTTCATGTAAGCCTCTCTGCGATCATGCGAGTCCTCCGCAGTTCGTACGAGCCGCCTGCCGACTCAGCACCGCTTGTCGGGCCATCCCAATCCCTCTCAGGCCGTCCGTCACGCAAATCGGCTGCTGGTTATGCGCGCCAGCAGCTCGCCCGGCGAGACAGTTCCTTCGAGAACCAGAGAACCCTGGTAGTGAGGGTTGGCAAGTAACCCCTCTTTCCTTGACCGGGCGGTCGCCATCGAAGACGCCGCCTCGCAGGGGGAAATGCCGCAAAGACCCTTTTCGTCGAATCGCGGCCACCATACAGTGAGCCTCTTCAGCTCCGAAAGCGCCTCAAGCCCCATCCTCTCCCTTATCGCCACCTTTACCGGCACGCTTTGAGTGTCGTCGAAAGACCATACGAGAATGGACACATCCTCCCTCCCAGAGGCCTTACCGAACGGAAGCGGCTCGTCTCCTGCCACAACAACGTGGCGATGGGTATTCGGATTCACAAAGATGCCCGTTTCGGTAGCGAGGCGCTCCGTTATGCTCCTTGCCTCCACCGCCGTGCAACAAAACCCCAGGAGCCACAGCTCTTCGCGCCAGATGGAGGAGAGGACGCCCGCGTACTGCATTTTCCTCGCCAGCGTGTCGAACGCGCTCAAAGCCACCAAATCGGAGCCGATGGGTCGCACGCATAGGGCTGTGACAATCATGACACCGAGCACCTCACGCCAGGTACGTTCTGAGTGACTGGAATATCTTCCTCCCGGGACCTCCCTCGCACATTTTCTTCGCGTTCCCGCGCGCCTCAACCTTGAGCCTTCCCCAAGGCCCTTGAATCCAATCCGGCACCTGATGCACCCAGGCGGCTCTCTCCGGATGAGGCATCAGCGCCATGACATTGCCCTTCCGGTTGGAAACGCCGGCAGCTGAGAACACAGAACCGTTTGGGTTCCACGGGTAGTCCGCCGTGATCGCCCCCGAGCTATTACAATATTGCAATATCGTCAATTTCTCCGCACTCAGCGCACTTGTCACGTCGTCTGAAGCCGTGAGAAAGCGCCCCTCGGCATGCGCGATGGGAATCGGAAGGACTTCTCCGTCAGACAAGGCACACGTGAAGGCGGACCGGCGCGGCTCAACCGCCTTGAGGTACACCCAGGCACAGAGATAGCCGCTTCGGCCGTCCGTCTTGTTGGGTCCGAGCGCCATTTCCAGAGAGCCTTCAGAGATCGCGGGCACGAGCCCTGCCTCCACGAGCACTTGTGCGCCGTTACAGATTCCCAGGACGGGCTTACCCTTCGAGGCACCCTCTGCAATGCCGTCCATGATCGCGTCCTTTGCCGCGATCGCGCCTGCCCTGATCCTGTCCTGATAGGAAAATCCACCGGGTAGCACGTATGCATCGAAACGCAGGAGAGAGGAGACGCCGAGGTTCCACCTGAAGACCTCTGCCTCCAACCCTGAAGCGACGAGCGCTCTCTGCGTCTCGTATTCGCAGTTCACGCCTGGGAACTGTATGACGGCCACCTTTGCCTTCAAGCTCGCTCCCTCACGCCATCGCCCGGACCAGGCCGGCTTCCCACGCAGCTTTCATCTGCTCCACCGGAAGCCGGAGAATCACGGCGCGGCTGTCGTCAGAACAACGATCGCTTCCCGAAACACCCTCACTACCGATCGAATACGCAGCGTCGTCGGCCGCGCCGCGATCCCTCCTCGACACACCACCTCTCACACAGAGCACACTCTGCTCAGTCACCCTGCCGATGGGAATCGGACGAACGCCCCTCTCCCGGGCGAGTCCGACGAAATCTCTCGCCTTCGCCTCCGTCAGCTCCAGGATGAAACCCGGCGATTCGCTGAAGAGCGCTTTGTCGAGCCTAAGCGGCCCGGCCACACTGCCTGCATCAACATCAACGCCCAGCGTCGCCGGGCTCGCCATGCACATCTCTGCAAGCGTGACCAGAAGCCCCCCCGAGGAGACGTCATGACACGACTCCACAAGTCCCAGCTCAATCGCCTCAATCACCAGGTGCTGCCGAGCCCTTTCCTCTTCGAACCGGAACTCCGGTACGTTCTTCCCCAGGCGGCCGAGGAGCTTCTGATAGTACAGGGAACCCCCGAGCTCATTCCGGCGCTCGCCGAGCATGAACAGAAGAGAGCCAGGCTTCTTAAGTCCCATCGTGACGGCCTCACTGTAGTCGTCCATCGTTCCGTAGCAGGCGACTATGGGTGAGGGGGCAACTGCCTTGCCCGAGGAACTCTCGTTGTAGAAACTCACGTTTCCCGTGACTATCGGCACGGGCTCACGCGTCGTGCCTTTCTGCCACAACCCGGCCGCACACTCGCCGACGCCCCTCAAGGCCTCTTCGAACTGATAGAAGACCCCCGGTATCTCCGGGCTTCCGAAATTCATACAGTCACTGAGTGCTCGAGGAGTTGCTCCGACGCAGGCCACGTTTCTCATGGCCTCTGCGACGGCATGGGCCCCTCCCCAATAGGGCGACACGAGTCCGTAGGCAGGATTGCCGTCCACGGCCACGGCCACCCCCGCCGTACATCCCGGGATCGGGGCAAATACTCCGGCATCCGCGTCACCCGGCCTTATCACGCCACGCCCCCCCACCTCACAATCGTAGTAGCTGAAGATGGGGCTTCTCGACGCCCCGTTGGGTGACCCCAGAAGTTGAACCAGAAAGCGACCCAGGTCTTCGGGCGGAGAGAATTCCGGCTCTTCTTCGGACGATTCCGGCGGCCTCGAGCCCCTTTTCGTAGAGATGCCGGACGTGATCGTCTCCGCGTCAACACTGCAGACTTCCAAGCCGTCAGATCTCACCACGTACCTGCCGTCAGTGGTTATCGCTCCGATTACGGTCGCCCTTGCCCGGTGGTATATGAAGGGAAGCTCGAACTCGTCGTTGTAGATGTGAAGCACTTCTTCCGTCACTGTCGAAGGCACGGCCAGGGCGAATCTCTCCTGCGTTTCCGAGCAGAGGATTACCTCCGGAGGAAGCGAGACGGTGTCGAGCGGCACGCTGGAAAGCTCGATGCGGGCGCCGAACCCGCTCGCGGCGGCCAGCTCCGACGTCGCGCAGGCAATGCCGCCTGCACCGAGATCCTTGAACCCGATTTTCAGACCCTTTTCGTGAACGAGTCTTAAGACGGCCTTGTTTGCCTCGGCGAGGATGCGCTTCAGGAAGGGGTCGGGCACCTGCACGGCCGAGCGGGACTCCCCCCACTCTCCGGAGTCAAGCACGTCCGAGGCGAACGCCGCACCCCCAAAGCCGCTTGCGTCCGTCGGCTTGCCGACCAGTATCAGGTCATACTTTTGCGATTGCGCCTCCTTCGGGACGGCGCTTCTTACAATCTCCCTCTCCTTCACAACGCCTACGGCGATGACGTTCACGAGACAGTTCTCGTCGTAAGACGGGTCGAAACACACGTCGCCGCCCATGTTGGCCACGCCGAGCGCGTTCCCGTACTGCCAGATGCCGGAGACCACGCCCGCGGCCACTTCCCTCACCCTGTTCTTATTGGGCCCGTAGGGGTCTCCAAATCTGAGGGCGTCCATCACTGCGACCACGTCCGCACCCATGCAGTAAACGTCTCGCACTATTCCGCCGATTCCCGTCGCCGCTCCCTCGAAGGGCAGCACCTGCGAAGGATGATTGTGGCTTTCGTGGGCCACGACCAGGCAGAAATCCTCGTCCCCGTACGAGCAGAGCCGGATTATCCCGGCGTCCTCTCCCGGCCCCAACACAACATTGGATGCAGACACGGGGAGATACTTCTTGAGCAGATGCCTGCTGCTCTTGTACGAGCAGTGCTCGCTCCACATTATGTCGAAAATCGTGGCCTCGACGAGGGTGGGGTCACGCCCCAGGAGCCGGACGAGATGCCGCGCCTCTTCTGCGGTCAACCTGAGGCCGTAGGAGTCCAGTTCTGTGCGGACTTTGTCGTCGAGGGAGCCCTTAATCGAAATCGCCTTGACGTCACTCACCGAGGACTCGTTCATATATTCTTCTTACGTGTCTCAGAAGATACGCCGTATCAAAGCAGTGTTCCAGAGTCTCCCTCCCCAGCCTGGCGAGAAGCCTCTCGTCCGCCAGGGCAATCTCTCGGAAGCTCGATCTACCCTTCCTCGCCTCTTTCGCCGCGGACTGAACCATCGCGTACCCTTCTTCCCTTCTAACGCCGCACCTCACGAGCTCCAGCAGAATGCGCTGGGAGAACATGAGATCTCCCGACGCTTCAAGGTTCGCCCGCATTCTGTCCGGGTGAACGTCGAGCTTCCTCATGATTTCCGTGAAGAGTGCGACGATGTAGTCGACGATGATGAAGGAATCCGGAATGACGACTCTCTCGGCGGAAGAATGGCTTATGTCCCTTTCGTGCCAGAGCGCGATGCTCTCCATCGCAACCAGGGCGTTCCCCCTCACCACCCGGGCGAGTCCACAAACCCTCTCACAGTGAACGGGGTTCCTCTTGTGCGGCATGGCAGAGGACCCCTTCTGGCCCTCCCCAAAGTGCTCCTCGGCTTCGAGCACCTCCGTTCGCTGAAGATGCCGTATTTCCGTTGCAAACTTCTCCAGAGAGGAGGCAATGAGCGCGAGAACGGTGAGAAGCTCCGCGTGCCTGTCCCTCTGGACTATCTGTGTGGCCGCGGGCTCCGGGTGGAGCCCGAGCCTCCGGAGCACTCTCTCCTCCAACTCCGGTGGAAGATGAGAGAAAGTGCCGACTGCGCCGGAAACCTTGCCGACCGAAATGCTCTCACGCGCTGCCAGGAGCCTTGCCAGATTCCTGCGCGTCTCTTCGTACCACACTAGAAGCTTGAGCCCGAACGTTATGGGCTCGGCGTGCATCCCGTGAGTGCGGCCCATCATCAACGTGTCTCTGTGTCGGACCGCGGACTCCCTGAGAACCTTCAGCAACTCTTCCAGGCCCGACTCGATTTGGGCGCAGGCCTCCCTGCAAACCAGGGCCAGCGAGGTGTCGAGCAAGTCAGAGGAAGTGAGGCCGAAGTGAAAGAACCTGGACTCATCGCCCAGGTGCTCCGAGACGTTTGTGACGAATGCGATCACGTCGTGCTTGAGAGTAAGCTCGAGCTCGATGATCCTCGCGGCATCGAAGCGCGCCTTCGCCCTTATCTCCGCTCCCGTTCCCGGCGGGCAAAGGTCCAGCGATTCCATCTCTTCGCAGATGACCGTCTCGACTTCAAGCCACGTGGAAAACTTGTGCCGCTCACCCCAGACCGCACCCATCTGGGGCCTTGTGTATCGTTCTATCATTGTGAGAAGACTTCCCTCTGGCGGAGCCTATCCGGGCACTTCCACAAGCCTGAGCGTGACTTCGCGCGTACTCCCGTCGCGCTCGATGGTGACTCTGACAAGATCACCTATCGCGGCGCCGTACAGAGCCCTCTGCGCGGCGCCCGAGTTCGTAACTGTCTGCCCCTGGATCTTCCGTATGACGTCCCCGACATGAATTCCGGCCTTGGCTGCCGGACTACCGTCCTCCAACCTCACCACGATCACACCTTTTACGTCACGTATCTCAAGCTGTGCGGCCACGTAGGGGGTGATGTCCTGCACTGACAACCCTATCCACACGCCCCTCACCGTCCCGTACTTGAGTACCTCGGCGAAGACTCTCTTCGCTACGTTGACCGGGATCGCGAAACCCATCCCCAGCGAGCCGCCGCTTTGGGTGAAAATGAAGGTGTTGACGCCTATGACCTCTCCCTTCCCGTTGACCAGGGGGCCACCGCTGTTACCGGGATTGATTGCAGCGTCGGTCTGAATCATCTCTTTGTAGATGCCCGTGTCGGAGCCCGTCGGCTTGACGTCTCTCCTTATTGCGCTCACCACGCCGGCGGTGACGGAAGGGCTTGGGTCGTTGAGCAGGAACCCAAATGGATTCCCGATTGCAATCGCCCACTCCCCTACGACCAGGTCGTCCGAGTTGCCCAGGACCGCCGCGGGCAGACCCTTGGCCCCCACTTTGAGTACCGCGAGGTCGTAGTTGGGGTCCGAACCCGCGACCTTGGCATCGAACTGTCTCCCGTCGGGCAGGGTCACCTTTATCTCATCCGCATTGCGGACGACGTGCTCGTTCGTGAGAATGTACCCGCCGGAGTCGATGATGAAGCCCGACCCCAGACCCGGTATTCTCTCCCGGTACACAAGGGGCGGGAACATGTCGCCGAAGAACTGCTCGAAGAAATCGTCTCTCTGCGAAAAGAACGGACCTCTTCTCGTGAGCCTGGTCTGGATGACGCTCACACTCACGACCGACGGCCCGGCAAGCCGTGAAGCGCGTACGATGGCGTTGTCCCTGGAGGCATCGATCTCTCCAGAGACTCCGGACCAACTCTCACCGCTCGTTTTCGCCTCACTCTCATCCTCGCCGGTGTAACCCACGGGCTGCTGCGTGCTACGGGCAATGAGAGAGCGGGGAGTGAACCACTCCCGTCCTATGACCAGACCCACCGTCAGCGCGCACGCCACGAAGAGTATGAGTACCAGCAAGATGCCTATGCGGCCCCTCGACGCCGTCGACTTGGGCCCCGCCTCAGGCTTCAGTTCGAGTGCGTTCTCACCAAACATGCCTCACCTCTGTCCCGTTTCTAACGAATGTCCCGTTTCTGACGAATCCCGAGCAGCTACTTTAGTCTCTTCTGCAGCTTGTCCCAGTCCTCCAGGAACTTCTTTATCCCCGCATCGGTGAGCGGATGCTTGAACATCAGCTCGATCACGTTGAAGGGGCAAGTCACGATCTGTGCTCCGGTCAACGCTGCATCGACGACGTGCAGCGGATTTCGCACGCTGGCTACTATTACCTCCGTCTCGAAGCCGTAGTTCCCATAGATCGTCGTTATTTCGCGAATGACGTCCATGCCGACGTGCCCGGCGTCGTCGAGCCTCCCTATGAACGGGCTCACGAACGTGGCGCCGGCCTTTGCCGCCAGCATGGCCTGGTTCGAGGAGAACACGAGCGTCGCGTTGGTCGGGATGTTCTTCGTCTTGAGCTCTCTGATGGCCTTGACACCGTCTTTCGTGAGGGGCACCTTGATTACAATGTTGGGATGAAGCTTGCTGAGCTCCACGGCCTCTTTGATCATGCCGTCCTTGTCCAGAGCAATAACTTCCGCACTGACCGGGCCGTCAACTATGCTGCAAATCTCCTTCAGGATGGCTCTGGGCTCGCCCTCTTCCTTTGAAAGCAGCGTGGGATTGGTGGTGACTCCGTCGAGTATCCCGTAGCTCGCGGCCTCACGTATTTCCTTCACGCTCGCGGTGTCGATGAAGAACTTCATGTCTGCCTCCATTGCATCAGTATCTGACCAGTTCCAGACAAAGGCCTCGCGCCGGCGCTGTGTAGGCAAGCCTGGGGCGCTCGCGCGTCACGACGGCCTGAGCAAACTCGCCGACCCCGATCCTACCCTCTCCTACCCTGACCATCGTGCCTACAAGCGTCCTCACCATGTGGGCCACGAATCTGTCGGCTTCGATTTCGAGCGAATAACCCCCGGGCCGCTCCTTCCAGGCGCACTCCAGGACCGTGCAAAGGCAACTCTTTCCCTCTTCCATAGAGGAGAAGGCACGGAAGTCTTTGAGCCCAAGTATAGCACGAGAAGCCTCCTCCATTAACGAAAGATTGACAGGCCTCCGTATGAACCATGCGTATCGGCGCAACAGAGGCGGGGCACCGAATGCGAGCGTGTAGGCGTACCTCCTGCTTCTTGCACTACGCCTCGCGCTGAAGCCTGAATCTACTTCGGCCGCTTCCTTAACCCACACGTCGTCCGGAAGAAGGGAGTTGAGCGCAGGGACGAGCCTGTCCACGGGAAGACTCTTCGCGGTGTGGAAACTGACTACCTGACCGCGCGCGTGCGCTCCCGCGTCGGTTCTGCTGGCAGCGACGACTCTCGGCGAGCTGCCAAGGAGACCCCCCAGGGCCGCCTCAAGTACGCCCTGGACACTGCGCGCGTTCTTCTGAATCTGCCAGCCATGGAAATCGGTGCCGTCGTATTCGAGAAGCAGTTTGATGTTTCTGATACCTGCCAACACCGCTCACACTCCAAGCGGCCGGGCATCGGCCGGCCCGGCGTCAAAACACGAACCTTACGAGAACAAAAACGCAGGCGACGGCGAAGATCGCAACCGCGTCCGTCCACCCGAACTTCGAGGCAAAGGCACTCCTCCCGGGCCGGGCGCAATCGTAACATCTCATGTCAAGAGCAACGGAGAGCTCGTCGGCTCGACGCAGAACACCTCGGAACATCGGAACGACGAGGGCAGCCAGATCCTTCACCCTGGCGGTGAGCACCCCCCTCGTCTCCATCCCCCGCGCGCGCTGGGCCATGAGAATTCTCCGTCCCTCCGTGAACATCAGGGGCACGAACCTCAGCGCTATCATGAACACCAGCGCCACATTTCTGTACCCTTTTCCGAGAACTCTCAGAGGTGTCAAAAAGTAACTTACGCCGTCCCCGCACTCGCCGGGCGTGGTGGAAAGAAGAAAGAGATTGACGAAGCTGACCATGAGAATCAGCCTGGCACCGACCAGTGCCCCGCGTATCAGGCCCTCGATGTGCGGTCGCGGCAGAGCGAAAAGTCGAGGCTCTGCGGCCGGCTGCCAGAAGAGGAAATTGAGCAACACCGAGGCCCCGAAAAGAACGAGCAAGAGCCTCAAGCTGCCCAGGGCCACCTTGAGACGCAATCGTGAAAGACTGACGGCCGCAAGCAGCGTGAGCGCCATTGCCCCGAACGACACGGCCGAATTCACAGATATGCAGGCCGCCACCGCCAGCACAAGGCAGGCTATCTTTGTCCTCGCGTCAAGCGAGTGGACGAGCGAGCCCGTGTCGATGTATCGTCCGATTGGGATTGAAGCAATCACCTGTAGCCTCTCCGACAGGACCAGGTCCGCTCATCGCGGGGCCCAAACCCCGTGCCTCGACTTCCACAAGGCCGCGCAGCATTCGGCAATCCCGACTGCAACGATGGGCCACAGAAGCAGAAACCCGTGGCGCGTGAAGAAAGTGCCGCCCGGGACGATTCCGATCGTGCCCACCAGAGCCTCCCTCGTGAAAAGCCCGCCTTCCAGCGTCACCCTTCCCCACGGGTCAATGAGCATCGAGACACCGGTGTTTGCGCAGCGCGCAACGCTCACCCTGTTCTCCACGGCCCTGAAGACGGCCATGTATGCGTGTTGATAGGGCGCGGCGCTGCGGCCAAACCACTCGTCGTTTGTGATATTCACCATGAAGTCCGCTCCTTCACGAGTGAACGAGCGGACGAGCTCGGGAAAGATCGACTCGAAGCACACGAGGACGCCGAATTTCTTCCCGCCGACGTCGAAGACCGTGAACTCCTTGCCTCGTTCGAAATCGGCCTCGCCGAAATCAACGCTCCGAAGTATCGGAAAGACGTCGTCGTAGGGTATTCTCTCTCCGAAAGGCACGAGGTGTATCTTGTC
>JAZDPI010000233.1:0-5592 GCA_043797775.1 Candidatus Eiseniibacteriota bacterium | reverse complement strand
ACCAGGGGGACTACGCAAACTTTCGCGTTAGCCTTGTGAGCATGACGGACCTGGTGAGTGGGAAGGAGATCTTCATTGAGAAGGGAATCCGAGTGTACGTCCTCATAGACAATGCCCCCGGCGGGCGGTCTTCGCTTCCTGACGGGCTCCGAGGCAGAGCTCCCTTTGAATGGGATCAACTCGTGGAGATCCGCCCGGGCTCAGGCCAGGGGAGCCTCAGGCTCTCAGCGGCGTCGACGGCAGCGACTTCTTCTCCTGATGCGACCTCCTCTCCCGACCCAACTGACGCTGCAGGCGCCGCGGCCAGCAGCGCGGACGGCGAAGGCTCTGACCTGGTCCTGGACGGGAGATTCATGAACGTCGTTCGACAGTCTGATGCAGTGGTGGCGTCGGTTCCGAAGGTTGCGCTACCCGCGACGCCGGCGGGCTACTACATACTCACGGTGTCGGGGAACACCGTGCTTGACACCCTGACCGCCTTTGAGACGGCGGCGCTCACGTACGAGGCCAACGTCGCCTTCGTGCATCACGGCAACCAGGGGCTCGGCCATTCGGACGTCTTCCACGGTCGATACGGCGCCGAGGCCCAGAGCGGCTTCGACGAGACACTGGAGAAGCATGAGGCCACCAACGTCCCCGGGAACTTCCATCTCGCGGCGGCCCTTCAAACTTCACAGCTTTGGGATCACAATAACGGCGACGTGATGGACTTCAACGCCTGGCTCGCCACGGGCGTGTCCCAGGGTTGGGCGGGAATGATCACGTCTGCGTACGCGCAGCACATGATGCCCTTCGTTCAGAACAGCATGAACGACTGGGCCGTGAACGTCGAGACACAGATGACGAACACCAGGTACAGCTACTATCCACGAGTGGCCTGGATTCCGGAGAGAGTATGGCTCAGCCCGTCGGTTTATCCCAGCGCGGGCGTCTCGGACTGGATCGGCGACAACTGGACGGGGCACGGCGTGAACGGCGTCATCCTGGACGACGACGTTCACGGAATGGGATACGACAACCACCAGATTCACACGATGAGCGGGAGCTCGCTCAGAGTCGTTCTGAGGGATCACGATTTCACGGGCAAGATGCACGCCGGAGACGGCGCGGGCGCGCTGGCGATTCTCCAGAGCCTGGCGTCGTCCGGCATGGGCACGTACCGGATCGTGGTCTACGCGGACGACTGGGAAATGGTGGCCGCGATGGGCGAGTGGGCACAGACGATGCCTTATGCAAAAGGCACGTACGAATGGCTGATAGACAAGTGTGTTGCCGAGAGCTCGTGGCTCCACACCTGGAAACTGGCCGACGCGCTCAGCAACGCCAGCTTCAACGGCACCTCCATGAGCATCACAAATGGGACGTACTGGGGCATCGGCGGCACCGACGGTTACGGTGGGAGCAACAACGCCTGGTACACGCACTGGGCCGGCTTCGTTCCCTACGTGACCGGCGGGGACGGCTACGGTAACTGCGCGGGCGGCGGCGGGAACTGCAAGAACTACGGTACGCTCTGGAACGACGCCTACAACGCCCTCATGGCCGCACCCGACAACGGCATCTCTCAGGCCGGCTGGTACGTTCTGATGACGAATCTCCACGAAACGGGCTGGCACGACTACATTGGCGGGCCGATAAGCGGTTGGGAGCACAAGTACTCCGCACACATTAAGAACGCAAACGTTTACGCCGAGGCCGCGCGCTGGGCGGGCGGGCTCTACGCACAGCCCACGGGCGCCTACCTGTCCGACATCGACAACGACGGCTACCAGGAGATGGTCATGTACAACGACCGTGTGCTCGCCGTGTTCGAGTCAATAGGCGGGAGGGCCGTCAACGTGTTTGCAAAGGGCTCCGACTACACATTCTCCGTCGTGGGCGTGGACAACGCCTACTGGTACGGAACGGAGGCCGATTACAACGACGGTAATCACGTGGGTGCTCTGAGCGACGTGAGTCCTCACTACGTGCATTCCTTCTATTCGATGAGCGTCGACGACGCGAGCGGCGACACGGTTCAGGTCACGTTCCAGTACAACGAGGTCAAGAAGGTGGTGCGGCTCGTCGCCGGCAAGCCCTATCTCGACGTGATCTACTACACCGGCGGCATCGACACATACATACAGACGGGATTCTCACCGGACCTGGTGGATTTGGTCTGGAACGCCGAGATGGACAGAATCTGGGTCTCCGACATCGCCTACATGGGACAGAGGAATCCGAACACGGGTGCGACCGGCGCTTACGTGACAGGGACCGGCGGCTCCCAGCACGTGAGAGACTTCACCGGCACGATCATGAAGGGCGACGAGATAAAGGGAAAGCAAGCGTTTGAGTTCTTCGTCTTCGCCGGGAAGACTTCGGCGCCCGACGGCGAGGGACGAATCGCCGAACTGGAGGTCCTTGCGGATTCCCTGTACGACCGCGTGAAACCCGAAGTCACTTCCTCGACCTACTATCCCGGGCGAGACGAGCTCTCCATAGAGTTCACGGAGGACATCAACTATCAGTCGGTGACGCTCACCGGTATCTCGATCGACGACGACAACGACGGTGTGGCCGAGGTGACCCTCGATGGCAGCTCCAGTGTGACGAACACCTCGAACGGCCTCATAGTCGTCATTGACGTGGCGGCCGTCACCGCAGCTCAGATCGAGGCTCTCAACACCTCGAACCTGAGACTTCTGCTCGCAGCCAACACTGTCTACGATGTGCATGGCAACGGGAACAACGTCGTTAGAAACACCGACAACAAGATGATCTCCTACGGGGCGCCGACCATAGTGTCCGTGGACGGTTACCTGGCTCCCGGCGAGTGGCCCTCCTGCGCCATGGCCGGGCGCGATTCCAACGACTCGCAGTGGAGCTCCGCAAACGAGATAGACGCGCTCTACGTCACGTGGGACAGCACTTACGTATATCTTGCCCTGGACGGCAAGGTGAGCGCCAACAGCTGGCTCATCTATCTTGACACCGATCCGGGCGGCCCCAACGGACAGACCGACTTGAGGAACATCGACCACTGGGAGAGGGGTGCACTTTTCACCGCCCCCGGCTTCAAGGCCGACTGGGAGTACGGCTGTTATCAGCATCAGGGAGAGTGGGACGGCGACAGCTTCTTCAAAATCACTTCGGCCACCACGTCCGTCGAGTATTCCGATTCGATTCTGAGTGCGTTTGACTCCATGCACAGTTACGGAGACGCCGGCGGAAGCGAGCTCGCGATTCCGTGGAACGTGCTCTTCGGCCTGGGTGAGGGCAGGGTGCCCGCCAACTGCAGCATGTCCATGGTGGCCTCACTCTGCTGGGATCCCGAGCCGGACGGTGTGCTGGGCGGTGACAGCGCGCCCAGCAACGCGAGTGCCTCACTGCCGACGATCGACCGCGTCCACACGTTTGTGGTGGACTCAAACGGCGACGGGCGGCCTGAGATGCCGGACAGAACGGCTCCGATGCTCGTGTCTGCGGCCTCGGAGGGGGACACACTCGTGTCCGTCGTCTTCAGCGAGAGAGTGAGCCAGGTTACGGCAGAGGACGTGGAGAACTACTCCGCCTACGAGACCCTGGTGCCCTCGAACGATCTGGAGATTCTGGGCGCGACGCTCCAGCCCAGCGGAACCACGATTCTGCTTAAAACCGCTCAACAGATCACGGTTTCTTACACGCTGCTCGTGAGTGGAGTTCAGGACACGTCCTGCTTCAGGAACGAGATCGCCGCCAACAGCAGCATCCTTTTCAACGGCGAGGCCACGTCGGCGACGGGCGGTGAGCCGGGTCCGGTGGTGGACAGGTTGTATCAGAACTTCCCGAATCCGTTCAATCCCGTCACGACGATTGCCCTCAGTATCTCGGCCGGTTCGCACGTGCGTCTGAGGATTTTCGACACGAGCGGGCGTCTCGTCACAACCCTGGTTGACGGGCATCTGAACGCCGGTCTCTGGCGCTTCGGCTGGGACGGAAAATCTGGGGATGGTAATACGTGCAGCTCTGGGATATACTTCTACGCTGTTGAGTCCGAGAGGTTACGAGAGACCAAGAAGATGATACTGCTGAGGTGAGTGCCCGGCGAAGGGCGCGCTGCTCAGCGTTGGATGCACCTAACATGCGGTGGGTCGGGTTGCTGTGGACTGCACCGACCCGCACTCGGCCACGGCCGTCGGATGACGTCGGGTAGCCGCCAGAGGGACGGGTAGAGGGGCATTCGATTGATGGTTAGCTCTGCTGGGGTGTTGTTTTCAAGAAACCGAAGCGCGCCCTGCCGGCTTGGATGTGCAGGTGGCCGGCCCGGGCAGGTCCGTGCCTCGCGTGGGTGTGCCGCCGCGCGTGCCGGCCGGGCCAGCACTGAATTCGGACGGAGCCTTCGCGTTCTTCTTCTCTGCCTCCTTCCCGGAATTGCCCTCGCCCTCCTTTTCCTTCCCTTCCCGGGTCTCGTCGATTTCGCCTGCGCCACAAGCTACAACTCTCCCGTCGTCGACGGTTACGTGAACTTCACTCCCGCCGATTGGGACAGCGACGAGGTCGCTGCGCCCGATTCGCCCACCGATTCCAAGTGGGGCGGGAACGAGGTCGACAGCGTGTTCGTCACCTGGAACGCCGACACGCTCTACGTCGGCTACAGATACGTTCTCGCCAACAACGCGATGATCGTCCTCATAGACGCGGGAACCGGAATCGGAGATTCCGACATCAACAATCTGGACTGGTACCCGCGCAACTTTCGCTTCGCTGAGGGGCGCGCCGAGGTCATCATTGCCGGCTGGGACGCCGGCATGCCCGGCGTGAGAAGAATCACCGGGGATGGGACGACGAGCGACTTGAGCGCCCGCTGCCGCATCGCCAACTCGGCCAGGAGCGGTGTTCTCGGTGCAGCCGAAATCGCAATCCCCTGGGAGGCGATCTACGAGCTGGGCGCGGGGAGGATCAAGCCCGGCGCTCTGCTCAGGGTGGTCGCGTTTGTGGCGGGGGGCGACAACTACGGTGGAGGTGACTCGGCACCGGACAACCCGAGCGTGGACGGTGGTGCGGGGCCCTGTGTTCTCACCAACTTCTTCCTGGGCTTCTGTGACAGAAACTCAGACGGCATCCCCGACACGGCCTTTCCACCTTCGGGAGCCGTCTCCGGAACCGTTACTCTCAGCAACGTCGACGACCACACGACCGTCGTGACTGCTACCGCGTACAGAGCGGGCACGTCCGACGTCGCCAGCCGTGCCACCGCGCCCCCCGGCGGGGGAACGTACAGGGTCCGAAATCTCTTCGACGGAAGTTACGACCTTCTCTTCGAGGCGACTTCGTATGTGAGCCAGCGCATCAACAACGTCGTTGTGTCCGGAGGAGGGACGATTGGCGGCATTGACGTTACTCTCCAATACGTGAGCGGCAAAATAACGGGGACGCTCGGATTCGCCGACGGCCCGGGCCGGGCGGCCACAGTTACGGCGTACGTGCGCGGCACTACGACCGTGGCCGGGACAGGCCCGGTGACCGTGCCCTCGACGGGAGGAGCCTTCACCATCTCCGTCGTTCCTGACGGAGATTACGACCTTGTCATCACTGCTCAAGGCTACAGTAGGATTTCGCTCCCGGTCACCG